>DUSJ01000053.1 GCA_012842645.1 Clostridiaceae bacterium
AAGCTTCTTCATCAAGCCTCTCGTCCTTCGTCCATGGTGTGACGACAGGGGCGATAATGCCTGTCAAATGCCTGTACTTTTCCTTTTTCGTCATAATAACCCCTCCTATATACTCTATGATGCGCATTAATTATATTTATATAAGGACATCAGACAAGTTTAACTTTTACAGGGATATAACAACTATTGCCACAATATAATTATGGCACTTACCAAAACCAACTGTCAACAATTTCGGAAAATTTGTCAGATAATTTTCATCAGACAACTTTTAAGAAATATCCGGGACATGCCCTATATGATCCTGAAGCGCCTTTTAATGTTATCCATAGTATCCCTTTTTGCTATACTGAGCGTTCCTTTTTATCATCCTTAGCTCCCCTTATTGTCATCCTGAGCATAGAACATCATAGATGTTCTTTTAACGAAGGATCTCATATGCATGGGTTACCATAGGTCACCATAAAAACGGACGTGCTGATAGCACGCCCCTGCTTGACAAAATAGCAAACTTCTAATGCTTTATCTGCTGTTTAGGTCCGTCCCACTGACAACTTGTTGCCATCAGAACCGTCCCCGTGGCAACTTTTAAAGGCCGGCCATGTTTATGGCGTTTTGGACCGAGACCTGGAGATGATCGCGCATATTGTATCTTGCGCTGTTGGTATCCCGGATGCTGATAGCGTCAAGGATTTTCCTGTGTCCTTCAACGGCGGCATTTCTGTTTTCAGCGTTGGCGAAGGTTATATTCCGGTACTGCTGGAAGGTTTCTTCCAACTGCTTGTTTATACTTATCAGCAATGAATTCCCGGTACCCCTGGCTATGGCCCCATGGAATGCCTCATCCATCGCGACCATCCGGTATACGTCTCCCTGCTCCACAGCCTCTTCAAAGCTCTTCTCTATCCGCTGGAGGGCTTTTAACTGTTTCTTATCCTGGTTCTGGATGAACAGGGTTATGGCAAGATCCTCTATGGCCATACGGACCTGCATATAGTTAAGGATGCTTTCCTTATTGTCCAGCAGCCATTTGCTCATATTCTCCGGGGCGTAACCGGTCCTTGAGATCACATATACGCCGCTGCCCCTTTTTATTTCCACAAACCCTTTTGCCTGCAGGATACGGGATGCCTCACGCACAGAAGACCTTCCCACTCCGAACAGTGCGCATAGAGCCTGTTCTGTAGGCAGTTTCTGCCCAACCGTGAAGGTTCCGTTCTCTATCATTTCCCTCAGCTTAAGATAGACCGACTCGCTTACAGATTTTGCTTTCATTCTTCACTCAACCTTTATCAAAATCTTTTTATAAGCTGCAAAGCAAGAATACAGGTAAAAATCTTATAATCTATAATACAGTATGGAAGAATACAAGTAAATAATTTGCCGGTAAATTGGTCAGACAATATAACCGTATATTATTGAATATGAAACATTCGTCAGATAAAATGAAAGCAGAGTAATGTCGTCCTGAACGGAACCCAGTGACGCGAAGGATCTCTGACCCCCATGTCATCCTGAACGGAACGCAGTGGAGTGAAGGATCTAATAAAAGGAGTGTGAAATATCAATGTACACAATGAAAGCAGCAGTCGTGAACGAAAACGGTTCTCTTGAGATACGTGAAGTACCTGTTCCCGAGATCAATGAATACCAAGTCCTTGTCAAAATGTGCTATGGTTCTACCTGCGCCGGCACAGACCAGGGTCTGATGGACAAAAAACACCCGAGTCCGATATTTTACCCGTCGATACTTGGACATGAGAGCGTAGGCCGGGTGATCAAGACAGGATCGAAAGTAACGTCTTTCAAAAAAGGCGATCTTGTATCCCGCGTAGGAGCGCCCGCGATGTCTGAAATCGGGCTTGGAATCTGCTGGGGCGGATTCGCCCAGTATGGAGTGGCCACCGACTGGCTTGCCATGGAGCGTGACGGCATACCTCGCAGCCAGTGGGAAAAAGCCAGGGTCCAGAAGGTCATACCCGATGACATCGGCGAAAAAACCGCGCCCATGATGATAACCTGGCGCGAGACCTTAAGTTATACCAACAGGCTCGGCGTCAAAGCCGGGGACAATGTCCTGGTAACCGGATCAGGAGCCAATGCCCTTGCCTTTGTAAGGCATTGCGTTTATGTCGGAGCCAATGTAGCCGTAATCGGAAGCGCTTCCCGGGAAGAATTGTTCATAAAGGCGGGAGCAAAGGTCAGCATGGATTACAAGGCCGCTGATCTTGCTCAGAGGCTTAAAGACCTGTTCCCAGACGGCATAGACTATATAATCGACGCTGTAGGGTATTCCGGGAACGTCAATAAAGCCTTGTCCCTGATTAAAAGGAACGGCTGCGTCGCAGTATATGGCTGGCATTCAAGAGATAAGTACGCTGTAAATCCCTTTGCCGCTTCCCATTCATTCCGGGTATACAATGACGGGTATGACGAGCCTGAAACCCACGATGAAGTGATAAAAAGGATAAGAGAGGGCTTCCTTGACGCCTCCATGTGGTATGATATGGATTCTCCCGTGCCCCTTGAGGATATAGCTTCAGCATACGCCGCGCTTAGGGAACGAAAAGCGCTTAAGTACCTCATTGATTTGGCCTGAATATAAGGCTTCTCAGCATTATCACATGACGATTAATCTGTGCTTATGCAAAAATTAAGGACGGTTCCGCTTGCAAGATGTCAGCGGAACCGTCCCCCTGACAGCACTCGTTTTAATCAGGAAAATCTATATACGCGGCAGGATCTACCAGTTTGTTTTCCTTGTACAGCTCGAAATGAAGATGCGTGGGTTCCGCGCTTTCAAATATGGCGGTCGCTCCTACTGCTCCTATAGGATCGCCTTTCTTCACTTCCTGCCCGACCTGGAGGGTTTGGTCGCTGGCAAGGTTGGAATATATGGATTTATATCCGTTTTTATGGTCGATCACGACAGTGAATCCGTATCTCGGGTCATTCTTGATTTCCAGCACTACGCCGTCTCCTACGGCACGGACAACTTCCCCTCTCGGCGCGGCTATATCTACGCCGCTGTGGGTACGCCATTCATTGAACGTAGGAGAGAAAACGAGCTTGTCCATCGAATACTCGATCTGGATTTTGCCTGTTACCGGAGGCTGGAAATTAGGCCTTACTATCGCAAGAACAACATCCTCTGTAGCCGTGTTATCATCCGGTTCGTCGGCATTTGCCTGGGTTCCGCCGGATGTCTGTTTCGATGCTTCTTCCGTTGGCCCGGGTTCCTTGTTTTCATAGATTACATTGGTGTCCGGGTCGGGAACTGTTTCATCAATAACGTTGTCGTCCGCATCGGTCAACGGTTCGTCCTCGTAGTCATCCATACCGATGAGGGGATCGTCTTCGAAGTACTGTGTTCCTTCATCGGTTATTGAGCTTTGATCTGGCTCAGCATCGAAGGGATCGGTATAATCATCGAAACCGAAGTCATCGTCTTCAGTTAAGTCATTGTCCTTCGCGTAATAAGGATCCGGTTCAGGATCTCTAAGTATCTGGTTCGTAGAGAAATATACGGCTCCTGCCGCCAAGGCGCATAATCCCGCCACTATCGCGATATAAAATCCACTTTCCCTGAAAAATTGCTTAAACTTTTTCCCAGGTCCATCGTCCTTAAATTTTCCCTTGTTGATCACTGTATCCACCTCCGTTTTGTATTATTGCCAACGGAAGGCGTTTTATACTTTAGTACTTTATTTCTTCCACCGTTACACCCGTATAGTAGAATTTCAATATTTCCTCGTAATCATAGCCTTTTGAGCCCAACGCGTCAGCGCCGCACTGGCTCATTCCCACACCGTGACCGAAGCCCCTTGAGAGGATTTCGACCTGGTTTCCGTCAATAAAGCTTATTTCAAGGTTGGTGGACGGAAGGCCCAATAGTTCCCTGAACTCAGTACCGGTAATTATGACCGATCCGAGCCTGATACTGTCAATTCTTCCGCTTGCGCTGTATGACATTATTTCCATATCCTGCGCCGGGTCATTTCCCAGTCCTGCCTCGGGATACCTCTTTTCAGTCTTTCTTTTTATTTCGTCCCATGAAAAAACATTGATTTTCTCATACTGCGAGTAATCTTCCTCGTATGGACTGTAAACGCTTCTCAAGTACGGGACCTTCCCGACATTATTCCATACGTCCTCTATATCCTCGGTCACGCCGCCGCTGTTTGAATGGTAAAGAGGATTTATTAAGACCCCGTCATATTGTATAACCACGTTATGTGTTTCTGATACCGCTCTGCATATCTTTTCCCAGTCCTCTTCGTTACCGTATGCCTCCAGGAACCGTTCCCTCGATATCCATGCCTGGCAATGGCCCGGGTCCGTACACACATCAGCGCCATAATGGCCGTCCGTGGAACCATAGAGCCCCTGCATCCTGCTCAGGGCGAATGTCCTTGACGCCACCGCCTGGGCCTTCAACGCCTCATAATGAAAGCTGTGGGGCATCTCTGCGGCCACTACTCCCGCAAGATAACTTTCAAGATCCATCTCATCAATGGCAGCGTCGGCATGATTGTACACAACAATTGAAACGGTCGATATGCTGCTTGCTGCCTCCTTTTCGGCCATGACAGGCTTTTCTTCCTTATCCTTTCCGAAGTTGACTGTAAACAGCAAAATCAGCGGCAAGGCGAAAATGAGAATGTTATCGGTAATCTGCCGCATTCTCCTGTTGGCGCCGGACACATCGTATGTTCCTTTTCTTCGGATGTAATGGCTGTATCTCCTGTTAACCATGTTTAAGTTTATGAGAATCGATAAAATTTCATACTTTATATGTTATACTTTGAATTGAGACACTTTGACAAAGGCAGGATCAAATACCATGTTCAATCCGTACATGGCTGAAGCGATAAATGAAGCCAAAAAAGCCCTTGAGCTTGACGAGGTGCCGGTCGGCGCAGTCATTGTCCGAAACGGCGAAATTATTTCCCGGGCATATAACCTGAGGGAAACGAGCAGGCAGGCAACCGCCCATGCCGAACTGCTGGCCATCCAGAAAGCATGCTCCCATTTAAACTCCTGGCGGCTTGACAACTGCGACCTTTACGTCACCCTCGAACCGTGTCCCATGTGCGCGGGGGCCATAATTAACGCAAGGATTAAATCGGTATACTTCGGAGCCTATGATCCCAAAGGCGGTGCCTGC
>DUSJ01000054.1 GCA_012842645.1 Clostridiaceae bacterium
ATGATGTGGCAATTCTCAATATGGACAACGCCGATGTTATGGATCTTACCGGCGATATCAGGTCCACCAGGAAATACTTTTCGTCCGCTGGCTCAGACAGGGCGTTATGCACGGTAAAAGACAGCTTTGTTTGCTATGACGGTGAAAAAATCATCGCACTGGATGATATAAAAATAAAAGGCCGACATAATTACGAGAATGCTATGGCGGCCATTATGGCGGTTAAGGAATTCGGTGTTGAAAACAGCGCAATTGTAAATGTCCTGAAATCTTTCGGCGGTGTGGAACACAGGCTGGAGTTTGTAACGGCTGTTAATGGTGTCGAGTTTTATAATGACTCAAAATCTACGAACATCACTTCGACCCGGATAGCCCTGTCGTCTTTCAGCAGGCCGACGGTACTCCTGCTGGGCGGCCTTGACCGGGGCCACAGTTTTGACGACCTGAAGGATTACCTGGGAAATGTGAAGCATATCGTGGCATACGGCGAAACACGGGAAAGGATAAGGGATTTTGCCGCGAGGAACGCCATCCCGTGCAGCGTGGTCGAAACACTGGAAGAAGCCACAAATGCGGCTTACAAGGCTGCAGAACCTGGCGACGTGGTGCTTCTGAGCCCTGCATGCGCATCCTGGGACCAGTTCAGGGATTTCGAGGTGCGTGGGAACATGTTCAAGGAGTATATCGCAAAATTGCGGTAACCGTGCCCTGTTTCAGGCAAGTATCCTGTAATACTTCTCCAGCATGGCCGGGTCTTCGACCAGGGTACCGGACCTGTAGAATATGATCCTGCCTTTTTCTTTCGAGGTTTCAAGCTTGTTCGCTGCCTTCAGGACCTCATGAAGATGCCTGACCGTGCCCTCGTTCCCGTCGATTATATCGATCCCGGGCACAATCCTTGCCAGGACATTCCTGAACAGCGGGAAATGGGTGCAGCCCAAAACAAGCGTTCCGTACTTGTCAATATCCTTCGGCAGGATATCCCTTAAATAAGCCTCGACCACCGGGTTGTCGAACATGAAATTTTCTGCGAATTCGACCAGCTTGGGGGCAGGCAGCATATCCACAATGTGCTCCGTATCAAACCTTGACACAAGGCTCTGAAATTTCTCCTCTTTCAGCGTCAGCGGGGTGGCAAGGGTAAGAACCCTTTTATGGGCGCCGTTGTTTTTCTCCACTGCAGGCTTTATGGCAGGTTCCATGCCTATGACGGGAAAATCGTATTTCTGCCTTAACTCGCGCACCGCAGCGCTCGTCGCCGTATTGCAGGCTATCACAAGAGCCTTTATATCATGCCTTACCAGGAATTCAACGGCCGAAAAGGTAAGATCCCTGACCTCTTCCTTGGTTTTTATGCCATACGGGGCATTGTCGGTATCCCCGTAATATATATAGTTTTCATTGGGCATCAGCTTCAGGGCTTCCTTAAGGACAGACAGCCCGCCTATGCCTGAATCAAAAAACCCTATGTTCATCAAACCCGCTCCGTTTACCTGATTAAGTAATCACATTAACAGTATAGCCAACACGTCCATAATAAACAACCGGGTATGGATAACCCCCGGGGCAGCTTGTTCATATAATGGAACAGGATCATTGCTTCGGAGACCATAACATGATACGGATCGGAGGCCGGCTTTTAGAACAGGAAGAAATACGGAAGCGGTACGGCAATAACAGCGTCAAGCGTGTGGCGGCGAACAAACTGTTTTCCAGCAGCAGTACATATTCTTACAGGTCCATTGAAGCTCTTGACTTTGAGCTCGACGCGAGGGCTGCAATTGTACGGGCCGCAGTGGAGCTCAATGAAAGCGCTTTTTCATTCAGAGTGTTCAAAGAGTCCAAATGCAACCCTGAATACTGGGAAAGAACGCAAATCGGAGGTTTTCTTTTAAAACCAAATGTCAGCCCTTACAGGGCGATAAAGGACATTCTGAGAAACAGCAGGCTTTACGGAACTGAATGCTCGACTGCCATAGTCATCGTCTTCTATCTCGGACTTACCGAAATACTGCCCGAAGAATTGTTCAACGAACTTTTCGCCAATCTCTACCTGATGAACTGGAAATACCTTGACAAGGACCTTGGTGTCCGTTCTTTCGATAATATCAGCGATCCTTTGCCGGGAGACTGCCTTTATGTCGCGAACCCTGACGTTGACCCCGATACTCCAGAGTGGCAGGGTGAAAATGTGATCCAGCTTATAAACGGCAGATATTACGGGCATGGCATCGGCATCAGGACCATAGACGGATTTATCAGGGCCTTGAACCAGCACAGGAAACGCGGAGCGACCAGGTCTGCATACCTTACCGATACCGTTGTAAAGCCGGATTACATGTATTTGTTCGGAAGGTATTCATCTGCTTCGAGGGTTTTGGCGTTACATAAGAAGCAAGTATGAACATATCCATGGTTTTCCTTTTAATGTAAACATAATTATGATAAACTTAAGAAAATTACACCAAATATACTTTACAGGGAGGGGGCCCGGCTATGGCTACTATACTGATGATATTGATCATTGCTTTTTGGCCTCGTCTCATAACACTTGCCGCAAGCAGATTCAATCTGCTGAATACGTTAGGTCCCGTTTTCCTATGTTACCTTTCCGGGCTGTTGTTCAGTTTCCCGCTGAAAAGCTGGGGCGCAGACATGACACTGTCTGCGGACGTTTCCTCGGTTCTTGTATTGATCGGTATGCCCCTGATCCTGTTTTCAGCGGATCTTCCTGCCTTGAAAAAACTAGCCCGGCCGATGATCATATCATTTGGGATGAATACCGCAGCGGTAATTATCGTTGCGGTCGCAGCGTTTTTCATATTTAAGGAAATCGCTCCTGATGCCCATTACATAAGCGGTATGCTTATCGGCACCTATACTGGCGGAACCCCGAACATGATAGCCATAGGTCACGGCCTTGGCGCATCCACTGAGCAAATCCTGCTTCTGCAGACCTCGGACATGATCGGGGGAGGCATTTATTTCTTCATGCTTCTTTCCATATTCCCGGGAATGATGAAAAAAATACTGCCGGAATACAGCTATACGGGCAAAGCGGACATGGAAGAAGCCAGCCGTTACGCTGATGCATTCAGCGGAAAGAAGCAAAGCGTAAAACCGCTTAAGTATTTCTTAACACGACTTTGTCTCGTTCTTATTTCAGTAATCTGTGTCGCTGTCGCTCTCGGTATCGGCCTTCTGCTTCCCAGTAATTACGGAAATACAGGACTGGCGAAGCTCGGTGAACATACGGCTGTTATTATGATTATAGTGACCACCCTTGGTATTCTTCTGTCCTTTGTAAAAAAGATACGGTATGCCCCCGGTTCATACAGTTCGGGCCAGTATTTCCTGCTTATGTTCTCGGTTGCAATGGGGCTGTGCTTTGATCTTAGCGCTGTCAGCGGAGCCTTGCTGATGCTGTGCATGCTTCTTGTGATCCAGTTCGGTACCGTGCTTGTACATATCGTACTGGCCAGGCTGGCAAAAATAGATTATCACACCATGATCATAACTTCCACCGCCGGGGTTTTCGGACCTGCTTTCATTATCCCCGTAGCCAAGGCCCTGAAAAACGACGAGGTGATCCTGCCCGGGATCCTGTGCGGTATCCTGGGATATGCCATAGGC
>DUSJ01000055.1 GCA_012842645.1 Clostridiaceae bacterium
GACCGCCACTGCCGCGATAACTATAATACCACCAATTATGGACAGGGCTCCCGGTATTTCACCGATTACTATGCTGACCCATACAGGGTTAAGGATCGGTTCTATCATGGTGATGAGACTGGCTTCTATAGCCCTCGCCTTCGTTATGGCTATACTGTAAAGAATATAAGGTATCCCTAACTGTATCACGCCAAGGAAAAGCAGGCACAGCCATCCTTTTGAATCGGGTATTGCTGTAAATATGAATGGGACCCCAATAACTGCAGTGACAGCATTGCCCAGGATCACCGATTCTATGGGGGAACTGTCCTTCTGCATTCTCATGAACACGGTGAAAGACGCGAAGCTTACACCACTGAGCAACGCGAAGACGTTGCCGAGCATCCCCTTCGTATCGATGCTTTCCACAAAAAACAGTACCATTCCGCATATAACGGCGAACATGGTTATCCAGTCGATGGCCCTGGGTTTTTCCTTGAGCAGCCATGCGCCAAGCAGCGCTACATAGATTGGGGCGGTATACTGCAGCAGTATGGCGTTAGCTGCAGTTGTAAACTTGTTCGCTGCAACGAATAAGATCACCGTCGACGCATATGCGAGCGCCGCGCCTATCTGAGCAAAGGACCACGTGAACTTTGGTTTTCTCACATATATAGTGATAATTATACATGCAATTGCAGACCTTATTCCGGAAATCGCCAGCGGATGCGCATTTACGGATTTGATGAAAAGCCCTCCGAAACTCCACATTACTCCCGTCAGGACCAACAGGATTATAGCGCTTGCTTTATTGTTTTGTTCCCTCACGATGAATACCTTCTTCTCTTTTTCTTTCTTAGTATGAATAATATAATACAATTTCCAAGCGACCGAGTAAAGCAGACAAAGTTATTGAAGCAAGGTGACGGTTCCTCTGCTTCATTATCATTCACTTTTGAGTGAAACAAAGGAGCAGATGAATGCCGCATAGAGAACCTTGGGAGTATGCCAAATCTTATTAATAAAGATAACCTATATGTTTTTGCCAGCGCAAAATGTACTCCTGTGATAATAAAAAAGTCTGTGGGCACGACAGGCTTGTACGCATAGTATGAATAAGGAACATACTTTATTTTATATAGTATAAAGGAGATTGGTATATGAGTCTGACACCTCTTGTCGATCCGCTCCCCATACCAAAGGTACTGAAGCCTGTTGAAATATGCAAAGACAGCGTCTATTACGAGGTAAGGATGAAGGATTTCTTCCACCAGTTCCACAGCGAGCTGCCTCCTACCAAGGTCTGGGGATACGAGGGGCAAATACCCGGTCCGGTTATCGAGAACGAGCAAGGTATCTGCACATATGTACAATGGATAAACGAAATATCTGATGAAAAGCACCTGCTGCCTTACGACCATACCCTGCATGCATGCCATGAGGGCATGCCCGAAGTAAGGACTGTCGTACATCTTCACGGCGCTGAAGTAGAGCCTGACAGCGACGGACATCCTGACGCATGGTATACCAGAGACTACGAAATATGCGGGCCCAGCTTTACCAGGAAAATATACAAATATCCCAACAAGCAGCGTGCGGCCATGCTCTGGTATCATGACCACGCGCTGGGCATCACGCGCCTTAATGTTTATGCCGGCCTGGCGGGGATATACATTATTCGGAGCAAGGAAGAACGGGCCCTGAATCTTCCGTCAGGAATATACGAGATACCGCTGGTCATCCAGGACAAGACTTTCAATGAAGACGGATCTCTTTTTTATCCTAAAAATGTAGACAACCCTCCACCGACGTACCCGGAAGTATCCATTACTCCCGGCTTTGCGGGAGATACGATCATCGTGAACGGAAAAGCCTGGCCATACTTCGAAGTGGAACAGCGGAAGTATCGTTTCCGTATCCTGAACGGCTCCAATGAAAGGTTCTACAGGATAAGCCTTTCCTCGGGACAGGATTTTATACAGATCGGTACCGACGGAGGTCTCCTTGAAAAACCCGTAAGGCTCAAGGAAATAACAATCGCGCCTTCCCAGCGTGTCGACCTGATCATCGACTTTACAGACCAGCCTGTCGGTACTAACATCGTGCTCACAAACACAGCAAGGACGCCTTTCGATTTCGGAGCACCGCCCGATCCCAACACTGACGGGCTTACCATGCAGTTCAGGGTCAAAGAGAATCCCTCGGGCAAAGATACGAGCACA
>DUSJ01000056.1 GCA_012842645.1 Clostridiaceae bacterium
CAGGGCTATATCGAGGTTATATTTCTTTTCATTATAGCCGTTAATAACAGCGCCAGGATCGCTTCCCCCGTGTCCGGGATCGATGACGACAATTTTTGAGCTGGTAATTGCAGAAGAAACTGATACGTACAACTCATCCGGACCCGATCCGGCGGTTATATCAAACTCGCTGTTCGGGTTGGATTTCTCGATTGTCAGGTATGTATTTTTGCTGGTCGTTATGGTAGTCACAGTCTTTATCAGGCTGTCGTTCACCAAAAGCGTTCCGTTTCCGAGATCAGCGACGGCCGCAGGGATGATGAATGTTACCGAGTCTTTAAGCGAGTTATCGACTGTTATTTTATCCTTATAAGCGTTAAACTTGCCGACTATGCCTGATCCTACGATCTTCAGGGCTGTTTTCCCGTCGCCGGTACCTGTCTTCACATTCCTGATGTCTCCTGAAGTTTTCGGGCTTGTCGAAGGAGTAGCGGACGAAGTCGGAGACTTTGACGGGGACGGAGTCGGCGTTGCTGAAGAGGAAGGTTTGGGCGTTGCTACAGGTGTTGAGGAAGGAACAGGCGAAGTGGCCGGCACCTGTGCAGTTCCCTTTTTGAGCAGGAAAACAGAACTGCCTCCCGACACGCTGTGGGTCAATGATATGGTATCGTTATACGGGATCCTGATCACCGTATTGTTCTGCTTGCTGTTATAATTGATGAGCGCGCCGTAAATAATGGAATTGCCTGTAAGGAACCCGTCCGTGATTCCATTTACTTTACCCGGTATGGTAATCTGGATGAGCTTTTCCTTATCTCTGATTTCGTACCTTGGGATGTTTCCGTCCTGCGCCTGGACAAGACTGATTCCGCTTAATTCCACCCGGCAGGTATCCCCCGTCATTGACCAGGAAAGAGGTCCGTTCTTTGTTATGACTACGGTTTTGTCACCGGATCCGCCTGGCGCAGCCGGAGATGACGAAGCCGGAACCGTTTGCGAAGGCTTTGGTGTTGCCGATGCGGAAGATGACGGTTTCGGCGTGGCTGAAGGCGAAGGAGCAGGCGTGGCAGAGGCCGACGGCTTTGGCGTAGGAGTGGCTGTTGATGAAGGTGTGCCTGTTCCGGACGAACTGCCGTTCAGAACCAGGACTACCGACTTCCTGTCCGATGACGGTCCGATAGTATATACAGGTTTTTTAGTGGTTTCCACTACCACGTTGGTGCGTCGGGGATCCGAGAGATTAGCCATACGGATCTGTACGACAGAACCGTTATTTACGTCGAACTTTATAGTTTGGGGAACATAAGCGTCAAGTATTTCAAATACCAGGCGATAGTTTTTAACAGAACCTTCGGGAGAAAGTACATAATGCCTGACGATTTCAGTATTCGACGAGTATATGCGTATTTCTTCGGAATCGTTGTTTTTGGTATATGTAACTTTCTGTATCGTTCCCCCCGGGGAAATTTCCAGCGTGCTGGATGCTGCCGCCTGTACCGGCATATTTGCCAAAACAGCCAGGGACAGACAAAAAGCGAGCAGTATTGACATAATTTTCTTCATTACAGCACCTCACGTATTTTTTCTTTTGCAAATATATCTTCTTATGTCGATTTTACCACACTTTCAGGGGAGCTAACAAAACAATATGATTACAGGTTCTTTTCAAAATCCTGTTCAAAAATATATATCGGCTTTTTGGGATGATCGGATTCACCGTATGAAAAAATACAGCCACAGTATTTTTGCATATAGTAGTTCCTTGCTCTTGATATCTCCCGGCCTTTCCTGTAAAGGTTCCTGAAATCTTCATAGTGAAAGGACAGTCCGTATTTTTCCGCGGCACGTGATCCCATTTCCCTGATAAGATCATGGTTTTGATATGGACTTATAAGAAGGCTTGTGGTAAAGCCATCGAAACCGTTCATTTTTGTGAATTGGGCGATCTTTTCAAGCCTTATGGCGTAACATGTCCTGCAGCGAATGCTTTTATCCTTGTTTTCAAGATCATGTTTCCATAAGTCCAGCCTGTTTTCGTCATCGAAAAAAACAGGCAATCCGAGGTCTTCCGACATCCTCTTTACGGTGTCTTTCCGCTTATTGAATTCTTCTGTCGGATGGATGTTTGGATTATAGAAGAACCCTTCAAGCTCCATGCCCGGCCTGCCCATAAGAGTTTCAGCGACAGCCACGGCACAGGGAGCGCAGCATATGTGCAATAAAAGCCTCATGATAATCCTTTCTTTATAAAAAATTGACGATATACTGTTCGAACGCTGATTTATGATATCAAGCGGCTGTTGCCTGCAGCGATTTGAAATTTATTGCTCAAGCTTGCATTCAGTAAGCCTCATGCCGGGTTTGAGCTCATGGCCGCATGCATATTGCATGGGCGTCATTGCTTTGCAGCATTCGGGCTGTATCAGGACTATGAAAATCGCTCCGTCGACGGTCTTGACCCACATTCCGTCAGCGCCTATATACAGGATCGTACCCGGGCATATGTCAGGGTTGTTTATTTTATCCATCAGGTTCTCGGGATAATCGGCAATTTTCGAACAGCATATCTTTGTCCTTTTGCCGCACATATCGATATATGCCCCGGGCCAGGGCGTTGTTCCCCTAATCCTGTTATGAATCTCGAGGGCCGTCCTGGACCAGTCGATTAGCCCGGTACTCTTTTCAATTTTGGGAGCATAAGTAGCCTGGCTGTCATCCTGTTTCTCAGGTTTCAGGGTGCCAGCTTCCAGTTCCCTGAGAGTCCTGATAAGGGTATCTGCGCCCAGTAGTGACAACCTGTCGTGAAGTTCTCCTGCCGTCATGTCTATAGGTATGTCTATTTCCGCTTTAAGGAGCATATCTCCGGTATCAAGGCCTTCATCGGTCAGCATAGTGGTTATGCCTGTCTTTGTCTCGCCGTTAATTATCGCCCAGTTTATGGGAGCTGCACCCCTGTACTTGGGAAGAAGCGAACCATGGACATTTATGGTGCCATACCTTGGTATTTCCAGCAGGCTTTTGGGAAGTATCTGGCCGTAAGCACATGTAATGATAAGGTCAGGCTTAAGCTGACCGATCTTTTCTATAAGCTCAAGATCTTTAGACAGTTTTTCAGGCTGATAGACCGGTATATTATAAGCCACGGCCAGTTCCTTGACCGGCGGCGGCATTATCTTCAATCCCCTGCTTCCGCGCCTTGTACTGTCAACCTTTGTTATTACAGCGATAACATCGTAACCATTATCTATAAGCGCTTTTAGTGAGGGAACCGCAAAATCTGGAGTTCCCATGAACACAATCCTCATGGCCGTATCATTTCCTCTTTCTGCTGCCTGTATCTTCATCCTCTTTTTCCAGGTCGACGAACTCTATTACCTTTTCGTCGAACAGTATGCCGTCGAGATGGTCCAGTTCGTGACAGATGCATATGGCAAGAAGTCCGTGTCCTTCCGTCCTTGCCTTTTTCCCCTCACGGTTCAGGTATTCAACGATAACCCGTTCAGGGCGTCTTACTTTGCCGTAAACGCCCGGAATGCTCAGGCATCCTTCCACTTCCACCTGCTCGCCTTCAGTCTCAACGATGACAGGATTGATCATCTCGATCAGCCCTTCACCTACGTCGATGACAACAAGCCTTTTCAGGATACCGACCTGCGGAGCGGCAAGACC
>DUSJ01000057.1 GCA_012842645.1 Clostridiaceae bacterium
GTTGACGGAAAATATGCCGGTTATGTCCTCCTCGAGGATACCGTGAAGGAGGACAGCAGCAAGGCTATTGAATCACTGAAGGCTCTTGGTGTCGAGGATATAATCATGCTGACAGGAGACAGCAGGCACGCTGCCGGTTCCGCCGCTGAAAAGCTCAATATAAAAACAGTGTATTCCGAGCTTCTGCCCCATGAGAAAATGGAAAGGCTTGAAAGGATAATGGATGAGAAGAGCGGTTCAGGCAAAGTGGCCTTTGTGGGGGACGGGATAAACGACTCGCCGGTGCTCGCAAGGGCGGACGTAGGGATCGCAATGGGCGGGACTGGTTCCGATGCGGCAATCGAGGCTTCCGATATAGTGGTAATGACCGATGAGCCAGGTAAAATACCGGAAGCAATCGTAATAGCCAGGAAGACCAGAAAAGTGGTATATCAGAACATAGTCCTTTCCATGGCTGTTAAAGCGGTCGTACTGGCATTGGGAGCGGGAGGAGTCGCAACCATGTGGGAGGCTGTCTTTGCCGACGTAGGCGTAGCACTGCTGGCAATCCTTAACGCAATGAGGATTATACGGGTAAAATAATTGGATGAAACAGCCTACTTTTATGCAAAACCAAGGCGTTTAAAGAGACTATGGCATTAACCATAGTCTCTTTTTTAGACTTATTTGCCAGGTAATCTTCATGCAAAGTGCTTATTTGAATTTTATTGTGTCCATAATGGATTTTAGCTCAGCAACATCTTCATCATTGTAGTATGTGCTTATAAATACGAGAACGGAATCGTTAAGAACAGCGGCATAATATTTCTGTGTAACCTTTTCAGAACCGGCGTCAAGAAAGACCTCCATGGCATGGAAATCTTTGCCTCCCAGGTTTTCCGTCGTCAAGTCACCAACGCTGTAATTCATTCCTGTCATCTCAATACTTGCCCTGACAGCGGCAAGATAATCCTTGCCTGTTTTTATGAACACTGAAGTCAATTTATCAAGTTTTTCAGCCATGCAAACAACATTGGGATTTGGCCCCGCATAGGTCAAAGGATATTTGAAAGCAAATACAAGACCCTGTGTTTGCCTTTGAATTGCCTGGGGAGTTTCTCCGCTGTTTCCCGCAATCATTGCATTGATGGCAGCCATAATATCTGCTTTTTCTTCTTCCGAAAGGATATACCAGCCACCTGGGATATCAAACTCAAGGCCGAAATATTCGTTGGTATATTTGATTCCTTTCGCTTCTCCCGGCGTGGATGACTGGTTATCATTTGATTTGTCGTCTTCCATATTATTCTGAGTATTATCCTGAGCGCTGTTTTTTGCATCATTTTCGCTGTTATTATTGTCATCGTTTTGTGGACTGGTGTCGTTTTCGGCACCGCCTTTTGCGCTGCCTTGAGTATCATTTTCAGTATTGTTCTGGGTATTGTTCAGGGAACTGTTTTGAGTATCGCCTTCCGTTTTGCTTTGCGCGTTGTTTTGCATGTCGCTGTCGCTGATTTTTTTGCTGTTGGTTTGCGTGTCGTTTTGGAAACTGTTTTCGGGACTCTTTTGGACACTGCTTTGGGTTTTGTTTTGAACATCATTTTGAGTATTTTTCTGAATTTTGCTTCTGCCGCAGCCTGCAGTAAGAATGAGTGATAAAGCAAGAACCAGTCCCACGATTGATCTTATGGTTTTCATTTTCTGTTTTCTCCTTTCCTTACTATGCCTGGAATCCGGATTTTAACAGCAGAAGCCCTGGTATCACAGCAAAACCATCTCAGTATTACGGATTTTACCATACTGTTATTTGGTGTCAACAGGTGAAAGTAAAAATTTAAAAAGTTTTAATCAAATCTATGATATATTATAAAATATACATTGAACTTCCGGAAAATCGGAGGCTGGGCAATGAACCGCGATGCCATTTTTGATCAGCCAGTAAGATATATAAAGGGCGTTGGCGAAGCAAGGGCCAGGCTTTTTTCAAAGCTTGGCATCCGTACTGTTTGCGATGCTGTCAACTATTTCCCCAGGGAGTATGAAGACAGGACAAAGGTTAAAAAAATAACCGAGGTCATGGATGGGGAAGAATGCGGGGTTTGCGCCAGACTGATTTCAGATATCGCCGAAACGAGGCCAAGGGGCAACCTCCTGATAACGAAAGCGCTGGTATCTGACGGAACGGCTTTTATGTCCCTGACATGGTTTAACCAGGGATATATTAGGAATACCCTTCAAAAAGGCGTTGATTATATTTTTTTCGGCAAAATAAAAAGAACTGGCATGCGGATCGAAATGAACAGCCCGGTTATTGAGAAAGCGGATCAGTCAGGGAAAAACACGGGAAGAATACTGCCCGTTTATTCTCTTACCAGGGGACTCACCCAGACCCATTTGAGAAACCTTGTCGAAAACTCCCTTAAAATTGTCAGGGATAAGCTTGAAGAATCCCTCCCCGATGACCTGAGGAAGAAATACAAGCTGAGCCAGGTACAGTTTGCATACGAGGAAATACATTTTCCAAAGAGTCTTTCCAATATGGAAACAGCCAGGCGAAGGCTGGTTTTTGAAGAACTCCTGATGCTGCAGCTTGGACTGATAAGGTCCAAGGGAGTGAACACCCAACTGAAAGGGATAAAATTCAATCCGGTGGATATGGGACCATTGCTTGAAAAGCTCCCTTTCAGCCTGACCAATGCCCAGAAGAAAGTGTTTGAGGAAATCCGGGATGATATGACATCTTCAAGGCGGATGAACCGCCTGATACAGGGGGATGTGGGCTCGGGGAAAACTATTGTGGCAGTAATGGCTTTATATATGGCGGTTAAAAACGGCTGCCAGGGCGCTTTCATGGTCCCCACCGAGATCCTTGCGGAACAGCATTATAAAAGCGTAGCTTCCCTTTTTGAAAGCCTTGATATAAAAGTAAGCCTTCTTACCGGCAGTACAAAGAAGAAGGAGAAGGGAAAAATCAAGCAATTGCTGAAAGAAGGCAAGGTTGACATTGTAATAGGAACCCATGCGATCCTCGAGGATGACACCGAGTTTGACCGGCTTGGCCTCGTTATAACCGACGAACAGCACAGGTTCGGTGTCCGCCAGAGGGCAAAGATTTCAGCCAAGGGAGAAAACCCTCACCTGTTGGTCATGACGGCTACACCCATACCCAGGACGCTGACACTTGTCCTGTACGGAGACCTTGACGTTTCCGTCATCGACGAGCTTCCACCCAACCGAAAACCCATCGATACATATGCCGTGGACGAATCCTACAGGCAGAGGATATATAATTTTATCCGTAAAAATGTGGCGCAGGGCAGGCAGGCATATATAGTCTGTCCCCTGGTAGAAGATTCCGAAGAAATATCAGCCGAGTCAGCGGAAGGACTTGCGGAGCGGATCAGGGACAAAGAACTCAAAGGTCTCAGGGTCGGGCTTATACACGGGAAGATGAAAGCCGCCGACAAGGAAGCAGTTATGCGGGCTTTTGTCAGGGGCGAACTCGACGTCCTGGTATCTACTACCGTAATCGAAGTAGGCGTCAATGTTCCCAATGCTACCCTGATGGTTATAGAAAACGCCGAGCGATTCGGCCTTGCCCAACTCCACCAGTTGAGAGGCCGTGTGGGAAGGGGAGAGCACAAATCCTACTGCATACTGTTCAATCAAAGCAGCAGCGAGCTCTCTCGCCAGAGAATGGAGATAATGACAAAGACCAACGACGGGTTTGTGATTTCGGAAAAGGACCTGGAACTCCGGGGACCTGGCGACGTCTTCGGGGTAAGGCAGCATGGACTGCCTGAAATGAGAATTGCTAACCTGTACCGGGATATTGATATACTTAAGGAGGTCCAGTCGGCTGTAAAATATATAATGAACAATAACCTGCTCGGGGACGAGCGTTATAAATCCCTAACCGACAGGCTGGACCGCGTGATGAATGAGAAGTTCAGGGAGATAGCCATGAACTGATAATGATTTTCGGGCTAAGGAGAATTATGTTAAGAATTATAGGCGGAATAGCGCGGGGAGTACCGATCA
>DUSJ01000058.1 GCA_012842645.1 Clostridiaceae bacterium
TCTTCGGGTACAAAAGCGGATATCAGCCGCGAGCCGTCCAGGGGAGGCACGGGAATCATGTTGAAAACCGCCAGGCTTATGTTTACCGTACCAAAATAAAAGAAAAACAGGGAAATGTAATATAACGTTTTCAGCGAACCTTCGATATCCATGAAAATAACGCCCGCATCGGCAAGCTTTGCAATGATACCGCCTATAATAACGCTGATGAGCGCAAGCAAAATGTTCGAAAGCGGTCCGGCCATGGCAACGAGAATCATGCCGGAACGGCGGTTTTTCAGGTTGCCGAAATTAACAGGAACCGGCTTTGCCCAGCCGAATCCTGCAGTATACAGCATAAGCAGGCCTAAAAGGTCGATATGCCTGAAGGGATTGAAAGTGAGCCTGCCGGCCATTTTCGCGGTGGGATCGCCCAACCTGTAAGCTACCCAGCCATGGGCAATCTCATGCACAGGAAGGATAATGAATAATATGGGCGTCATCAGCAATATGCTTTCCAGCGATAAAAAACTCATGGTTCTGCCTTCCTTTGATGCTACTTAATCAATCCGACAACCGGCTCCAAGAATACAAGGATTCCGATTATGACAGAAATGGCCGTGCTGAACAGTACCGCTCCCGCGCTGATATCCTTTACTTTTTTCGCTTTTTCCGAGTATTGATCAGTCACCATGTCAGTTAGTATTTCAATTGCCGTATTGAACAATTCAGAGACTATGACAAGGCCTATCGCAATAAATACCGCCAGCCAGCGGGTGTTATCGATCCTCAGCAGCAGTCCCGCAATTATCACTAGCACGGCGGCAATACCATGTATCGTCATGTTCCGTTCGCTTTTGAAAGCCGTTAAAAGACCTCTGAAAGCATTTTTGAAACTTGTCCCAAGGTTTCCGTTCTTCATTTCACAGAAAGCCCCATTTCCTCCAGTATGCTTTCCTGCATGGAAAACATAACGGTTTCATCATCTTTCGTCTCATGGTCATACCCTAAGAGGTGAAGAATCCCGTGCACAGCCAGGAAAGCAATTTCCCGCTCCCGGGAATGGCCATATTCATCAGCCTGTTCCAGGGCTTTTTCAACCGATATTATTATATCACCAATGCAGACCCTCCCCGAGTCCGGATCAATATCCCCGGCCTCTATCCGTGGCTTGCCTTCAGAATAATCAAGGAGCGGAAAAGAAAGAACATCGGTGGGCCTGTCGATCCCCCTCTGTTCCCTGTTCAGCTTTCTTATCCCCTCGTTATCCGTAAGGGTTACATATACTTCACAGGGTGTACTGAAGCCGTTCTTTTTGACGCAGAGCTTCACTGCCTTCTCAATCAGCTTTATTGTTTCCCTCGGTATCTGCCTGTCCTTTTGACGGTTGTATATTGTGACTTTCATCGGCAATCCCCCTGATAATCGAATTTTGCCTGGGTATATTGTTGTAGATGCTGTTGTCGAGTTCCTGCAAGCTGTTTTTCTTCTCCAGCTCCGGGTATTCGGGCCGTTCATGGTAGACCCCGCTCAATACCTTTATGAAGCTGTCAGCTATTATGCTGAGATCCCTGAGCGTCAGATCACAGCGGTCCAGCTGCCCGTCATCCAGCTTGTCCTTGATAATCTTGCGGACCAGTCCCTCGGTCTTTGCCGGGGTTTTTTCGGGTATGGAACGAACAGCGGCTTCCACTGAATCGGCCAGCATAACCACAGCAGCCTCCCTCGTGTCCGGAACCGGGCCTTCATAGCGGAAATCATTTTCGTTAA
>DUSJ01000059.1 GCA_012842645.1 Clostridiaceae bacterium
ATTATTTCATTCCTGACTTCAACAGGTCCCGGTATAAAACGTCCCATCATTTCCTCGATTCCTGCGGCCAGATTCTTTAGCAGATCCTTGTTCTGCATGAAGCGTCCAAGGAGCTCGGAGCGCAGTTTTCCTATGTATTCGCTAACAGCAAGTGTATCATTTAGAATTTGCTCCCGGGTTTCAAGTACCGCATTAACGCTTTCAGCCATTTGAGTAAACTCTGTGGCGGGCGGCGAACTGATTCTTGATTTGAAATCTCCTTTTTCGGCTTTTTTAAGCTGACCGGTCATTTCCCTGATCGGTTTTATGATGGCCTTGCTTACTATGAATGCAATGAATATGCCAAAGAGTATTGAGACAACGGCCATTATTATAACAGCCGGTATGATATACTCTTCTATCTTCCTCGATTTTATCAGTTCCTCATCGAAACCGGTCTGAAGCTTTTGTCCCAGGGATTCGTACACCGGAAGCAGCCCGGTCCTTGTCTCGTTTATTTTTACCAGCCCTTCGGACTTATTGTCCGAAGCAAGGGCATTCAGATCTCCCATCATCCGGTCAAGGGAGCCTATAGCCTTATCAAGGTTTTCTATAGCGATCATCCCTGATCCGCCCTGGCTTTCAAGTATCGCTTTGAGTTCCGGAACCCTGTCGTTAATAAGGCTTCTTAGGAGCGCCTGGTCACGGGTTATTGCGCTTATTGCAGTTTTGGCCCTTATTTCCTGGGCAAGATGGCCCGCCTTGTGCAGGACAGTTTTTTGCGCAAGCAGTTCCGAGGCATCATATGTTCCCGAGCCTTCTATTTTCTTTCCAAGATCTTCGATATTGGCAATGATGCTTTCCTGCCGCTCTTTTAAATTATCTATCTCGTCAATAAGAGACCTGAAGGATTTTTTTATGCTTTCCTCCTGCTGCGAAAAATCATATGAAGGAATATTTCCCGGTATTACCGCGGGCAGTTCTTCGGCCAGAGCCGCGTTATGCAGAAGCAAGAACAATGTATCAATAGCATTTTTATTTTCCTGCATGTAACTGTCGGTAACAGATACAAGGTCTGCCATGTCAGTGTTCAGTACCGAGGCCTGGTCAAGTACAGCCCTTACATGGTCCCCGATGTCCTCCACCGAACCGCCATGCTCTTTAACAACAGCATCAAGGCTGTCAAGAGCTTCTTCTAATGAAGCCGTATTCACATCATTCTTTGCGGAAATATCGTTTATGATTGCTTCCCAAAGTGACAATGCTTCAAGCACCGACGTTTTAAGCACTTCTTCACCGGCCCCTGTAACAGTGGGGGCTATCAGTGAACTATACAGATCTGTTATGGCTTTCTCTTTTTCCTGGATCGATGAAATGAAAGACTGCACTTCCGGGTCAACTGTACCCGGGCTTGTCCCGCCGGCGGCGACGGCCGAGAGGATATTGCCGCATGCGGCATTGATTTTTTCGTCTGCCTGGAGAAGCAAATCATGAACATCTTTCTTATCAAGAATGCCCTGGTATATTAAAATTGTCTTTTCCTGCGATAAAGACTTAAGATCGTCCATCTGACGGGTCAGTGATGTGTTATGCTGTATTCTTTTTGCGCCATTGATTATATAATCCCGTGCGAACCAGGATAAAACACCGAATATCAGGACCGAAAGAACGACCAGAACTATAAAACCAATGTAAATCTTACTTTTTATAGTTGTCTTTGTCATATTTTATCCTCAAAAATACTGATGTTCACGCCATTCTCCATATCATATCATATACCAACAATGAACCCAAATCAAAACAAAATTCATAATATATCTTCTCTTTCGAGATATAATATAATATAATAAGATTGTTTGTTAAAATTGTCCTAAAAATTTAATAATACTGTAACATTTTTATCAGCAACTGACAATCTGCCCAGTAGCTATATGCCTTAGGTCTTTATTATCAATGGGTAGTTGGGGAGTGAAGAAATGGGGAAGCTTAGGGGAAGGATAACTTCCGGAAGACGAAATTATATGTCTTTTATGCTTGTCCCCCACCGCAGGGGGAAAGTCCGTACTATAAGGTTAAGCAGTTATCGGACAACCCTTTTATCAGTAACCGCAATAATGCTTGTGTCGCTTTTGATGCTTACAGGGTATACACTTTCCATAGCAAGGCAGAACCAGGAACTTAAAGCGCATTATGAGCAGGAAATCGCACAGATTCTTGCCCAGAAGGCCGAACTGGAAAACTATATAGCAGGTCAGACCAAGGAACTGATGGAAAACTCGGAGCTCATTTCCACTGCAGTCTCTACAAAAACTATTTCCGAAAATCTTATCGAGCAGTTTAAGAACGAGTACGAGGATATGGTCATAGCTTACGTCGACAACAATATGAAGACGATCAAGAGCGTAAGCCGCGGCAGTTCCAAGGAAATGACCTTTAAGGAAAGTGTACAGGAATTGCGTTCCCTGATTGATTTGCTGCAAAGCGCGAAGTTGTCCGAAGAAGAAGCAAATGAAAAAATAGAGAAAAAGGAAAAGGAGCTTACCAGCTATTTGGATTCCCTTCCCACGTATTGGCCCGTAGACAACGGGAACACTGTACATTCCGGATTTGGCAGGCGCCTTCATCCTATTTATAAGAAATACCGCAATCATGACGGTATTGATATAGGCAATCCGAATTATCCCACCATTTATGCCGCTGGCTCCGGAAAGGTCGTTTTTGCCGGTAAAAACTCGGGCTACGGAAATTATGTTATAATTGATCATGGGAATGGTTTCAGGACGCTGTATGCTCACCTTAAATCCTACAGTGTCAAAGTCGGAGATTGGGTAAAGAAAGGGCAAAAGATTGCCAGAATGGGTAACACCGGCACTTCGACAGGTACCCACCTGCATTTTGAAATACACATTAACGGTGTTCCCACCAATCCCTTGAACTTTGTTGAAAGACGATAATTAACGAAAGGCGGAAAAGTATTATGTTCAGCAAAAAGAAAGCACCGCTTGCCATGGATACCGTTTTGGGGGAATTCACAAGTTTTGTGGGGAACATTGAGTCTGAAGGCTCGGTCAAAGTCCTTGGAAGAGTGGAAGGAGATATCAAAGCCGGCGGAGATATTTATGTGGAGCCGACCGCGACTGTAAATGGCAATATCTATGGCAGCAACGTTTACATAAGCGGCACGATACATGGGAACGTCCTGTCAAAAGGTCTTCTGCACCTCATGTCGCAGGCCAGGCTTATTGGCGATATTGAAGTAAACAGCATAGTTACGGACGAGGGAGCCATATTCCAGGGCAACTGCAAAATGATCGACTTAAGCAAAGAGGAAAATGAGTATCCCGCTCCGAAGAAATCCAGGATCAAGTCAAAACGCAACAGCTCCGCCGCTGAAGACCAGTAAGGCGGTTATAGCTGAAATAAACGAAGTAAAAGGTGACTTAATAAGTCACCTTTTTGTTTTCCGGATGAAATCGATATATGATTTTCTTTCCATATTATTCAATCTATGCTTTTATCAATGGCGAACCGGAGTATTTTCTTTGATGCATTTTTCTTGAACTCTTCATTGCGGATCCTGACCAGTTTGACTGCCTTATACGGGGCCATCCTGTTGTTGAGTTTCTTTATCTCGCTGTTGAAATATTCCTCGACATTTTCGATACCTCGCATGCTTAAGGCTTCGAAATCAGGGAATATCTCGGCCACGATGACTTCCTTGTTCTTCTTGCTCTCACCGGCATAAACCACGACCTCGTTGACGCCATATATCCTTGATATCTCTGTTTCAATTTCTTCAGGATACACGTTCTTGCCGTTGCTGAGGATAATGATGTTTTTAAGTCTTCCTGTAATGTAAAGCCAGCCATCCTCATCCAGCCTGCCGTAATCGCCTGTCCTGAAATA
>DUSJ01000060.1 GCA_012842645.1 Clostridiaceae bacterium
TACACCTCCTCGATCCTGGATACAGCATCCTTCGTTACGATAAACTTGTTATATTTCAGGATATCGTAGGTATTTATGCTGTTGGCGGTCGTTGTTTTGACGCCCTCGATGTTCCTTGCCGACAGGACCACGTTCCTGTCAACTTCAGGCAGTACTATCAGGGCAGTCGAGTCTACCTTAAGATTATTGAGGACATTGACCATTGTCTTGGTCTTTATGGCGTCGAGCTTGAGCTCGTCGAGAACTATGATATTCCTGTCAATAACCTTCGTGGTAAGGGCGCTCTTGAGAGCCAGCCTTCTTACCTTCCTGGGCAGGGTATACTTGTAGCTCCTGGGCTTCGGACCCAAAGCCACTCCGCCGCCTGTCCACTGGGGTGAACGGATGCTGCCGTGACGGGCGCGGCCTGTGCCTTTTTGTCTCCAGGGCTTCCTGCCGCCGCCGCTTACTTCAGCCCTGGTCTTGGTGGACTGGGTTCCCTGTCTCGCGTTGGCAAGTATGTTTACTACTGCGCTGTGCATTGCCGTCTCATTTATTTCCACCGCGAAAATATCGTCTCTTAAATCAATGTCGCCGACCTTCTGGCCGTTCATATTGTAAACATCAACTTTTGGCATTTACGTTTCCTCCTTCCGAACCTACTATCTCGCCTTAACCGATTCCTTAATCATAAGGAGGCCGCCTTTCGGACCGGGAACTGCGCCTTTTACAAGGAGCAGGCCTCTCTCGGCGTCAACCCTGACTACCGTGAGATTCTGAACAGTTACCTTGTCACCGCCCATGCGGCCAGGCATCTTCTTGCCTTTGAAAATACGGCTCGGGCTGGAGTTGGCACCCATCGAACCGATGCCCCTGTGATACCCTGAACCGTGGGTCATGCGTCCGCGGGCAGTACCGAACCTTTTTACGGTACCCTGGAAACCTTTACCCTTTGAAATTCCGGAGACATCAACCCTGTCACCGGCTTCAAACATATCTTCCACTTTAACGATGCTTCCGACTTCATATTTTGAGATGTCGTCAAGCTTGAACTCCCTCATTACCTTCTTGGGAGCAACACCGGCCTTCTCGAACTGGCCTTTCAGCGGCTTATTGACCTTTTTTTCAGGAACGTCTTCAAAGCCGAACTTGATAGCGTTATACCCGTCAGTCTCTACGGTTTTCTTCTGGATTACAGCCATAGGACCCGCAAGGACCACGGTCACGGGAATCATTATCCCGTCTTCGGTAAATACCTGTGTCATGCCTAATTTTTTCCCAAGTATGCACTTTTTCATGCTATTTGATACCTCCTGTCATTGGTTCGGCATCCGGCCGAACTTAACAATTCTTGTTTTACAGCTTGATCTCTATGTCCACGCCTGCCGGGAGATCCAGTCTCATAAGGGCATCCACCGTTTTGGGCGTAGGCATGAGGATGTCTATCAGTCTCTTGTGCGTCTTCATTTCGAACTGCTCACGTGAGTCCTTATACTTGTGAGGAGCTCTCAGTATTGTGATGATCTCCTTTTTCGTAGGCAGCGGAACCGGCCCGGAAACTTTAGCGCCTGTTCTCTTTGCGGTCTCGACAATCTTCTCCGCAGACTGGTCGATGACCTGGTGATCGAAAGCCTTCAGTCTGATTCTGATTTTCTGTTTGTTCGCCATACATAAGCCTCCTTGAGTTTCATTTTGCTGGCGTTACAAGCTTTTCCTGTACCTATATACACACTGCCGGGTGTTTCGTGTTTACTCATACAAAAAGCCCGGTTTTAATACAACCAGGGCACGATACACACACATAAAAACACACCATGTATGATGTA
>DUSJ01000061.1 GCA_012842645.1 Clostridiaceae bacterium
GACGAAATAGAAAAAGCCCACCCGGACGTATTCAACCTGCTGCTACAGCTACTGGACGACGGAAGGCTGACCGACAGCCAGGGAAGGATCGTCAATTTCAAGAATACTGTAGTGATCATGACTTCGAACGTGGGAAGCCGCTACCTGCTTGACAACATAAGCGATGACGGGGAACTTGACGAGAAGACCAGGAACATGGTGATGAACGAGCTGCGTCGCCTGTTTAAGCCGGAGTTCCTGAACCGTATAGACGACATCGTCCTATTCAAGCCGCTGACACGAAACGAAGTAAAGGAAATAGTAAAACTTGTCATGAGGAATGTTTCGGACAGGCTGGCGGAAAAGGACATGAGGCTGGAAATAACCGACGGAGCCCTGGACTATATTGTGCAGAACGGATGGACCCCGGAATACGGGGCAAGGCCGGTAAAACGTTTCATCCAAAAAGAAATCGAGACGGAGATAGGCAGACAGATAATAAAGGGACTGTTTGCCGAGGGCGATACGGTGATAGTCGATTCGGACGGAGACAAGCTCAGCATCAGGAAAGGATGACAGCGGCAAATAACCGGCTTCCGCGGCGAAACAACAAAGGCACAAAAAAAGGAGAGTTCTCACTCTCCTTGCTTTTTTAAGCTCTGTACATCCTGTTGTTTCTCTGCATCTTTCTTGCCCTTCTGCATTCAGGACATCTCTGGGGCTCGTTTTCAAATCCCTTTTCCTTGTAGAAAGCCTGTTCGCCTTCCGTAAAAATGAAATCGGCTCCGCAATCCTTGCATTTCAATGTTTTGTCCGCCATGCTAAAAAAAACCTCCTTAATCCTGGACCTTACACCTTTTTGAACATGACCCACAATCCAGAATAAGGAGAGGGCAGTCACAATAAAGGGTATATGAATCCATTGAGATAATGAAACTTTAAATGTAGTATATCATTTACAGAGAAAAAAACAAGGGGGTTTATAATATTTTTATAATTTCCCGGTATTATACCATTTTCTGAAACATGATTACGGGATAAAATATTAAGAGCCGCGGGATATAACGCCGATAAGACTATTACCTGGCAGGATTAAGTGATAAAATTATCCTGGATATAATATTACCCGGTACAGGAGGAATAATGATGCTGAAAGACGATATGGGAGCAGCAGCGGCTTATTACGAACCCGAAAGCCTGGTCAGGCTTGCGGTCGAGGCGAAGGAAAACGCTTATGTGCCATATTCGGGGTTTCATGTGGGAGCCGCCCTGTATGCAGACAATGGCAAGGTCTATACGGGATGCAACGTGGAAAATGCGTCCTACGGGGCTTCGATATGCGCCGAAAGGACAGCTGTCGTAAAGGCTGTATCGGACGGAGCCAGGAGGATACTGGCAATAGCCATATCCAGCGACAGCAACAACCCCACGATGCCCTGCGGTATCTGCAGGCAGTTCATCAGCGAGTTCTGCGCTCCTGACATGCCGCTGTATTTAAGCAACCGCCAAGGTGAATATAAAGTATATACTTTTGACGATATATTACCTCACTCATTCAAACCAAGCGATATGGAGGATGTTGGATAGATTATGGCATTCAGATCAGGTTTCATTGCTATAGTGGGAAGGCCGAACGTGGGCAAATCGACACTGATGAATCTTTTGGCCGGTGAAAAGGTGGCGATCATGTCAAGCAAGCCACAGACAACCCGGCACAGCATACGCGCGATCCTGACAACCGATGAATACCAGATGGTTTTTGTCGACACTCCCGGTATTCATAAGCCCAAGAACAAGCTTGGGCAATTCATGATAAAGGAAGCATACAATGCTTTCGAGGATGTTGATGTCATCCTGTACCTGATCGAGGCTACCGACAAAAAAGTCGGTCCCGGGGATTCCATGATAATCGAGGAGCTAAAAAAGACTGATGCGCCGGTTATACTGCTGATAAACAAGATTGACCTGGTTGAAAAGACAGAGCTGCTTCCCCTTATGGCTAAGTTCAGTGAACTGCACGACTTTCAGGAGATTATTCCCATAAGCGCCATAGACGCGGAAACGAAGCCCCTGGTCCTTGACGCCATATACAAGCTGCTTCCGGAAGGAGATAAATTCTACCCGGACGATATGCTGACAGACCAGAACGAAAGGGTAATGGTGCAGGAACTGATAAGGGAGAAATTACTTCAACTTTTGAGCGATGAAGTTCCCCATGGCACCGGGATAGAGGTGGTCCGCTTCAGGGAGAACGAAGAAAAAGGCATAATCGAGATAGACGCAAACATATACTGCGAGAAGGAGTCCCATAAAGGCATAATAATCGGCAAAGACGGAGCCATGCTCAAAAAGGTCGGTATGCTGGCAAGGGAAGATATAGAAAGGCTCCTGGGTTCAAAGGTATTCCTGAAGCTCTGGGTAAAGGTTAAGGATGACTGGCGCAACAGTGATTTCATGCTGAAGGAACTCGGTTATAAACATTTAAAATAGCAGGTTAATCAAA
>DUSJ01000062.1 GCA_012842645.1 Clostridiaceae bacterium
ATCGAGCCTGCGCGAAGCCGTCACCGACGGGTCAAGCTGCCTCAACGAGCCCGCCGCGGCGTTCCTCGGGTTGGCAAAGGTTTTCTGGTCCATGGCTTCCTGTTTTTCATTCAGTTCAAGGAAATCCTTTTTGGACATGAAGACCTCGCCCCTGACCTCCAGGTACGGAAGTTCGGAACCTTCAGGCAAAGAAAGCCTGAGGGGTATCGACTTTATCGTTTTCAGGTTTGCGGTCACGTCTTCTCCCTCGATCCCGTCCCCGCGGGTTGAACCTCTTATGAACATGCCGTTCTCATATTCGAGAGAAACCGAAAGGCCGTCTATCTTCTTTTCCACGACATATTCTATTTCCGCATCTTCAAGGCTTTCCCTGACGCGCCTGTCAAAGGCGTACAGCTCTTCCACAGAAAAAACGTCCTGGAGGCTTTCCATCTTTACAGTATGTATCACTTTTTCAAAAGCGTTTGATGCCTGGCCTCCGACCCTTTGGGTCGGAGAATCGGGCGTGACCAGGTGGGGATTTTTTTCTTCCAGTTCGAGGAGCTCGTGATAGAGCCTGTCGTACTCGTAATCCTCTATCTCCGGGCTGTCTTCCACGTAGTATTTATGGTTGTGATAATTGATCAGTTTCCGCAGTTCTTCAATCCTTCCGGCAACATCCATCAACATATCACTCCTCGATCGTTTTTAATACGTACATTGTGCCATCATGCTCGAAAACGCCTATTTCGGCCATCGAGTTCTCGATGCCTTTCACTATCCCACGGGCAGTATTTTCCCTGAATTCGTCGGAAACCAATCGCTCGTAGTCTTCTTTGCCGGTTATATACGCCGTTTCTATCAAAACTGCGGGCATTTTTGTATTTCTGACCACAGCCAGCCTCCTGGTGCCGTCAAAAAACCGGAAATTGATTCCATTGGCTTCAACAATAGCGTCTTTCATAATTTCGGCAAATCGTTCCTGGGTAAAGCCTTCATAGACCTCGTGTTTATCGGAAAAATAAAAAATTTCCATGCCGTTTACCGAACTTGATTTATCATAAGCGTTCACATGTATGCTGACAAAAAGAGACGCGTTCATCTCGTTGGCAAGGCTCCAGCGAGCCACCAAATCAGCTTCGCTGTCGTTAACCGCCAGCTGTTCGTCCTTCTCCCGGGTCAGCATGGCGTTTATCCCCTTGTCATCAAGTATTTTTTTAACTCTTCTTGCAATATCAAAAACGATGTCTTTTTCCATGACGCCCGTTTTCTCATTCCATGTGCCCCCGTCGAGCCCTCCGTGGCCCGGATCGATCACCACCAGAAAGGGTTCCATGGTTTTTCCCTCTGGAACCGGATACGGCGTCGGGGTCGGTTCCGGAGTAGGTGTAGGTTCGGGGGCAGGCGTTGAAGGATTCAATGCCACATCGCTGTCGCCTTCATGGTCGCTATCATTGGAGTTTTTTGCTGTTATTAAAAGTACAACTGCAACAGCAAGCAGTACTACAAGCAAGACATAAATAATCCGGTACGGATATCTCAGCCTGAAGTTTCGTCTTTTGTACCTATAATCAGACATTTTCATTGATTTACCTCTCCGCAGAATCTAATACCTGTGTAACAACTGACATATTAAATAATACACCATTTCTCATTCGAATTGTAGTGTGAATAAAGGGATCGTCAGCCCTGGATGAACCTGTCCACATCGTTCGGACCGATGTTCTCGTGGAGGGCCATGTTGATCCCGTTTGCGACAAGTTTGGAAAGGTATTCTACTATATCGTCGGTATCTTTCGGGGTCACTACGAGATTCCCTGAATAAGGCTCAAGCAGCTCTATGATCATACGATATTTTTCGTCTCTGTCGATTTGCGAGATCATTTTATAGAATTCGCTTCCCTGGCCGGCCTGTTCCATCATGCTGTCCATTATAAGATCAAGGACATCGCTTGCCATGGTCGCGGCATCAACAACTGTGGGCACACCTATGGCTATTACAGGAACACCGAGGGTTTCGCGGGTCAAAGCAGCCCTTTTGTTCCCAACTCCCGAACCGGGCGATATCCCTGTATTGGCAATCTGTATCGAGGCATTGACCCTGCTCATGCTGCGGGAAGCGAGTGAGTCGACCGCAATAACCAGGCCGGGTTTTACATTGTCGACTATTCCCTTGATTATATGGCCGGTCTCGATGCCCGTGATGCCCAGGACTCCCGGTGATATGGCGCACACAGGCCTTTCGGTGTCGTTTACTTCTTCGGGAAGGTATTCATAGATATGCCTTGTTACAAGAACGTACTGGGCTACTTTCGGTCCGAGGGCGTCCGCTGTTACGTTCCAGTTCCCAAGGCCGACCACCAGGACAGTTTCCTTTTTATCCAGGTGGATGAGCCTTTCCAGCTCCCTTGCGAGCATACGGCAGGACTTTTCATAAAGGTCCCTGCTTCTTTCCCTGATTCTTGGGATATCGAGGGTTATATAGCTGCCGATCGGCTTTCCGACTTTCTGCTCCGCTTCAGGAGTGTTGACATGAACTCTTGTTATCGAGACATCCTGATCCCCGTCATGTTCAACGTTAAATCCTTCTCCCAGGCCTCCGTCGGCAGCCCTGGCCTGCGGACCTGCGCCCACCACCCTCGACTCATCGGCCATGTCGGTTCTTATCACGCGCGTGTATTTATCCATAATCATCCCTCCGTTTTTAATGATAATCATCACTATTATTGTCAAAAGCGGAGGTTTCATTCATCCTGAGCGCAGTGCGCCTGTACGCTGTTCAAGCGGAGCACGAGGATATTTATCATGTAAACGCAGGTGCTTTGGAGAATTTCCCCGGAGCGGGAACCTTGGAGATGTCTAATTGGTATATAATGTAAAAATGAAGCAGGGGAACCGTCCCCCTGCTTCACCCAAATGAAGCAGGGGAACCGTCCCCCTGCTTCACCCCTGCTTCATTTTAATTGTGATTTTATCTGTTGGGCAAGCTTGGGGCCGATGCCTTCTACCCTGGCGATCTCTTCGACAGAAGCCTCCCTGAGCTTTTTAACAGAGCCGAAAGCCTTCAGCAGGATTTTTTTGCGGGCAGGGCCGACCCCCCTGAGATCATCGAGCTCGGATTTCACTATTCTCTTCTTCCTCAGGCTCCTGTTATACTGAAGGGCATACCTGTGGGCTTCGTTCTGTACAGCCGAAACAAACCTGAGCAGGTCGCTGTCCCTTGAAAGCGGAATGCCTGTCGTGCCGTTCACCAGGCGATGAGAACGATGCCTGTCGTCCTTTGCCATGCCCCACACCGGTATGTCGAGCCCTGCGTCGTTTAGGACCTCTTTGGCCGCATTCACATGCTGCGCTCCGCCGTCAACAAGGATCAGGTCAGGCAGGCTGCCGAAGGCTTCATCCTCCGAACCGGAAAGGTACCGGTTGAACCGGCGTACCAGTGTTTCCTGCAGGCTGCCGTAATCGTTCTGTTCTGTTATTACTTTCATTTTGAAACGGCGGTAGCTCTTTGGATCAGGCTGGCCTTCGCGAAAGACTACCATGGACGATACAATCTCAGTGCTGCCGGTGTTCGAGATATCGTAGGCTTCGATGGTCATGGGCGCTTTTTCAAGCATCAGGGCCTCCTGGAGCTTTTTCAGCACCTCGAGGGATTTGGCTTTTGAAGCCAATACATTCCTTTTATACAGTTCCAGTTCCTCCCTGGCATTTTGCATGGCTATATCGACAAGTTCGGCCTTTTTCCCTTTCCTGGGCACTGTTATGGTTACTTTGCCGCCGCGTTTTTTGGAAAGGAACTGTGCAAGAGTGTCTATCGATTCCGGTTCCACCTGGAGGTCTATCTCCTTCGGTATCTCCGGGTTTGATTCATAATACTGGACCATAAACGACTCAATGACCTCAGCCGGGCTCGCAGCGCCCATGCCTTCAAGCACATACGAGCGCTTTCCAACCAGCCGGCCGCCCCTTACCGCAAGAACGCTTGCAGCATAATGCCAGTCATCGGAATGAAGGGCTATGACATCGCGCTCGTCCATCTTTGTGGAATAAACCGCCTGCTTTTTATACAGCTCATTTATACTGTTTATCCTGTCACGGATAACGGCAGCCTTCTCGAACTTCAGTTCCTCGGAAAGTCTGTACATCTCTTTCTCAAGTTTTCTGATCACATCATCATGCCGTCCGTCAAGAAACGCTGCCGCGTTTTTTACCAGTTCCGCATATTCGTCCTTGCTGATATACCCGGCGCAGGGTGCTGAACACAGGCCTATATGATAGTATAAACAGGGTTTCTGTTTCTTTTCGGGTGTTATGGTTCTTCTGCACGTCCTTATGGGAAACAGGCGCCTGAGTACCTCAATGGAATCCCTGACCGCGTTCATTTTGACATAGGTCCCGAAATATTTCGCCCCGTCTTTTTCCACCCTTCTTGTGATCTCGATTCTCGGGAAATCTTCCTGGACTGTCAGGCGGATATGCGGGTATGTTTTATCGTCCTTCAGCAGGATATTATACTTCGGCTTATACCGTTTGATAAGTGTGTTTTCGAGGATCAAAGCCTCTTCCTCGGTGTGGGTGACGATATATTCCAGCGATTCTACATTGGAAACCAGCACGGCAGTCTTGGAGTCCCTGTCCTCCCTGTGCTGGAAGTAGGATTTGACACGGTTTTTCAGAATTCTGGCCTTGCCGACATAAATGACAGTGCCGTCCGAATCCCGCATTATATAAACGCCCGGCAGTTCGGGCAGATTTTTCAGTGTTTCATTTATCGATGGCATCAATATCAACTCCGGCAGGATAAATCGATTATAATCACAGTCGCCCCTGAATCAAAAAGCCGGCTTCAAGCCGGCTCCTGTTTCCATAGATAATACTTAATCTGTCATTCCGTTGCTCGCGAATGCTTCCAGTTCGCTCAAAGCAGTTTCTTCGTCCCTTCCCTCGGTAATAATCGTGATTTTATCTCCCGGGCTTATTCCCAAAGACAAAAGTCCCAACAAACTTTTTGCATTAGCTTTTCTTTCATCCTTCTGTATCCAGATATTGGATTCATAGCCTGAAGCTTTTTGGATCAGCCTTGCGGCCATCTTGGACTCCAAGCCCGTTTTGCTGAAGATCGTTACTTCCTTAGCTTGCATATTGCATTATCCTCCTGCAGTTACCAAGTGTAACCGTATTGTGATTCATCCCTTATAAGAATCAGGTTCCATAACGTAAGGGACGATTCTTAGCTTCCACCCGCAAAACTTATTATACAATAAGGAATCCAAAAATAAAAGGTCGTTTTTCTCAATTTGTCAGTATGACTAAGATTTGCATTGCCTAACCGACAGTAAATAATAAACTTTGCCATTAGATTATGGTAACCGGCCATCCGTCCTATATTTAATAGGGCAAAGTTACTATTTCTATTACGCTTGCCTGAAGCTATGCTATTCTGGGGTGATATTCTTGCAAAAATACAAAAAGGTCAGTTATATTTCATCAACAGGAAAATTCATTCAGGTTTATATAGCCGATACCTTCGGAAAACGCTTCCTGGGCCTCATGGGCAAAAAAGAGGGCGAGTATGGTCTTATGCTCGTCAGGTGCAACTCCATCCACACAATGTTCATGAGGTATAACCTCGATGCCCTTTTCCTGGACGAAAACAACACCATCCTAACAATAAAAAGGTGTATCCGGCCTTTTTCCATAGTCCCGCCAGTCCGGGGAGCCGTAAAGGTGGTCGAATTCCCGTCAGAACTTCATGCTTTGGCTTTCCTGGAAGTCGGGACAAGGGTAAATTTCCATGAAAACTATGATTAGGGCGGTTCTTCCCGTTTTCACCGGAAAGAACCGCCCCTGCATATGCTATTCAAAAACTTCGGAATACCTTTTCAGGCTCTTTGAAATTACGTTAATGGCTTCTTCTCTTCCTTCTATTTTCTCGACCACGGTTTCCTTGTATTCAAGGGATTTGTATACTTCGTAAAAATGCTTTATTTCATCAAAAAGATGCTTCGGCAGTTCCGACACGTCCCTGTAGGTGTTATAGAACGGATCGGTCTTGCATACCGCAATAATTTTCTCATCGTCAAGACCTTCGTCCACCATTTGCAAAACACCAATCGGATAACATTCGACAAGGGTAAAAGGCAATATGCTTTCAGAGCAGAGAATCAGTACGTCCAAAGGGTCGTTGTCCTTGGCCAAAGTACGTGGAATGAAGCCATAATTTGCAGGATAATGGGTCGATGTATACAGCACCCTGTCCAGCTTAAGCATACCGGTTGCCTTATCGAGCTCATACTTGTTTTTGCCGCCCTTTGAAATTTCGATGACAGCCGAGAATTCATCGGCCCTGATTCTATCCTTATCCATATCATGCCATATGTTCATCATGTCTTCTCTTCTCCTAAGGCAAATTTTTAATTTTATAACAGAAGAGATACCCAGTTTTCCACCCATTTATCCATCTGACCAAACCAGGGCATCAAAAGTGCACAGGGCGACGGATCTCCTGTGCACTTTATGACAGATAAGCTCTTTTATATGGTCTGATGGTTTCTCTTGCCCTTCTTTAATTCAGCTGGGAACGTCTGACTATGGTGTTGGTTATGCAGCTCTGCGGGCAGACCTCGGCGCATTTGCCGCAGTTTACGCATTTTACCGGATCTATCACTGCCACGTTGTTGTCCATTGAAATAGCCGTTTCAGGACATACCCTCACGCATTTCTGGCACGCTATGCAGCCAACCCTGCAGTTCTTCTTCGATATAACGCCCTTGTCATGGTTGGAGCATTTAACCGTGAAACCCGACAGCACCGGGACAAGCTTTATTATCCCTTTCGGGCATTCTTTCACGCAATTGCCGCAGCCTGTACACTTTTCAGGAATTATCCTGGCCAGTCCTTTTTCAACGACTATGGCATCAAACTGGCATACTTTTTTACAGCTTCCAAGGCCAACGCAGCCATAACTGCATGCGTCCATGCCTCCCGCAAGCGCATGCGCCGCATGACAGTCCTCTATCCCCATATAGCTATACTTTTTGACGGCATTGTCATCGTTGCCCTGGCACTTGACCCTGGCAACCATTACATCGATGGAGCCTTCATCGATACCCAGAAAATCGGCGATGGCGTTTACCACCGGAATACCCCCCACCGGGCAGCGGCTGGGATGGACTCCATCATTCACTATGGCCTCCGCCAAACCGTCGCAGCCGGAAAACCCACAGGCGCCGCAGTTGGCGCCGG
>DUSJ01000063.1 GCA_012842645.1 Clostridiaceae bacterium
CCAGTTCCAGGAAGGAAAAGGCGTTCCCTGCCTTGTAGCTGTTCACCAGGATGCGACAGGGAATGCAAAGGAACTGGCACTGGCCTATGCTGCCGGAATAGGCGGAGCCAGGGCGGGAATACTTGAAACCACATTCAGGGAAGAAACCGAGACAGATCTCTTTGGCGAACAGGCCATACTCTGCGGAGGCCTTTGCGAGTTGATAAAGGCGGGTTTCGAAACTCTGGTCGAGGCGGGTTATCAGCCTGAAAGTGCATATTTCGAATGCCTGCATGAGATGAAGCTGATCGTCGACCTCATCAACAAGGGCGGCCTTAGCCTTATGAGATACTCGATTTCGGATACAGCCGAATACGGCGATTATGTGTCCGGCAAGCGCATTATCACCGAAGAAACCCGTAAAGAGATGAAAAAGATCCTCAACGAGATCCAGGACGGAACCTTTGCAAGGAACTGGATACTGGAGAACCAGGCGAACCGTCCATACTTCAACGCAAGGAGAAAAATGGAGCAGGAAAGCCAGATTGAGGTCGTCGGTAAAGAGCTGAGGAAGATGATGAGCTGGAACAAGTAATGCCTGCTTTATCATCAGCCTGTACAAAAACTGGTTATCATATTATATTGCGTATTTTAGCGGCTGTAGCCTGCAGCCGATTTATCGCTCAGTGAATCCATCCGGGATTCAAGGCGCGACCGCACCGTTGTCCGTGCTGCGCTTAAATCGCATGCAGGCACGCCGCATCAAAGAGGAATGATGTCAATGCAGCAAAGGATCGATATTTTGGATTCCACATTAAGAGATGGCGCCCAGGCCGAGGGCATATCGTTTTCAGTGGAAGATAAGCTTAAAATCGTGAAAGCTCTTGATGAGCTCGGCATACCATATATAGAAGCCGGCAATCCGGGTTCCAACCCGAAGGATATCGAGTTCTTCGAGAGGATTAAGACCATCCCGCTTAGACATGCCAGGCTTACTGCATTTGGCAGCACCAGGCGAAGGGATACCAGGGTGGAAGAGGATAAAAATATCCAGTCCCTGGTTTCGGCCGGCACGACGGTCGTGACCATATTCGGCAAGGCATGGGACTTCCATGTGACCGAGATCATAAAGACTACCCTCGAGGAAAACCTGAAAATGGTTTCGGAAACCGTCGCATACCTGAAGAATCTTGGCAGGGAAGTCATATTCGATGCCGAGCACTTCTTTGACGGGTACAAGTCCAACCCCGGGTATGCTTTCAAGGTACTGGAAGCGGCAGCCGAAGGCGGAGCGGACTGCCTGGTGCTGTGCGACACCAACGGGGGATGTTTCCCAAGCGAAGTGTATGAAATCGTAAAGAAAGTCAGGGAAACCTTTGATATCAAGATAGGCATCCATACCCACAATGACGGCGGGATGGCAGTCGCCAACTCCATAATGGCCGTGGAAGCCGGAGCCGAACATGTGCAGGGCACATACACAGGCTTTGGCGAAAGATGCGGGAATGCCAACCTAAGCACCATTATCCCGAACCTGCAGATCAAAAAGGGATTGTACTGTATACCCGGCGAGAATATGAAGAACCTGACTTTCACCGCGAGAAAAATATCCGAGATCGCGAATATCTCGCTGAACAGGCGCGAGCCCTATGTAGGCAGCAGCGCTTTCGCCCACAAGGGCGGGATGCATATCGACGGTGTCTGCAAAGCCACCTCGTCGTTTGAACATATCGATCCCGAGCTTGTGGGAAACAAACGCAGGTTCCTCATGTCAGAAGTCTCGGGCAGGAATACCATACTGGAGAAAATCCGGGAAATCAATCCCTCCATCGGCAAGGATTCAGAGGAAACGCACGCGATCATACAGAAGCTCAAGGAACTTGAACACCAGGGCTATCAGTTTGAAGGGGCCGAAAGCTCCTTTGAACTCATCATCAGGAAGGAGCTTGGAAAGTATAAGCCATTCTTTGAACTTGAAAAATTCAAGCTCATGACAGAGAAACCCGACAGGGGGACCAACTCGGCATCCGCCCTTATTAAGGTCAAAGTGGACGGGGTATCCGAGATAACGGCCGCTGAAGGCAACGGTCCGGTCAATGCCCTCGACCGGGCGCTGAGAAAGGCACTGGAGGTTTTCTACCCCGAACTGTCAAATGTCCACCTGACCGACTTCAAGGTGCGCGTGATAGATTCAAAATCTGCAACTGCCGCCAAGGTCCGCGTCCTGATAGAGTCGACGGACGGCGAAACATCCTGGTCCACGGTAGGTGTTTCCACCGACATCATCGAAGCCAGCTGGATAGCGCTGGTGGATTCGATCGAGTTCAAACTGCTTAAAGATCTTGAGAAGAAGATAAAAGCATATTTATGACGGGAGGATAGTGAAATGGGAATGACGATGACACAGAAGATCCTGGCGGCACATGCCGGCCTTGATAAGGTTGTTCCGGGCCAGCTTATTGAAGC
>DUSJ01000064.1 GCA_012842645.1 Clostridiaceae bacterium
CCAAGAGACGATGCAGTCCTTTCGCTCAGCATTTTCCTGATTTTATCAAATTCAAGCACTTTCAATGCCCTGTCATTCATTTAGAAATTCTCCTTAACAAGTTCTTTGATTCATGAACCCGGGATCGATCCAGGCCACGCCCTGCTATCCCATAGGTTTTGCCCTGCTAAAAGCCTTATGCAGGCATGCCGGTCAAAACACGGTATCATATAAAATGCTGCGGCATGGAATACCGCAGCAGGAAACACGCGGAGTGCAAAACTTCCTGTTCATGTTTTCCTGATTTTTGGCTCTATCTTTTCAAAATAAAATCTTATCCACGCGGTAAACAAAATATCATAAGCCGCAAAAGCCACCTGCAGAATTATGCCGGCCACGATGACCATCGTTCCTTCGGTTACCGCCTTCGGAAGAAAGCCCTTCATCATGCTCCAGGAAGGCCAAAGGAAAAGATTGAACGCGGCAAACTTCAAAAGTATCTCGAGCCATGTTTTCCGCAGCGATTCAATATGATATTTCAGCATCGTATAGATGCCAAAAAACAAAACATATGGAAGCGCGTTGAGTTTTTCGGGAATCACCAGCAGAGCTGCCGCAGAAGATACAAAATATGACGCCCAGCCCCATTTTGCCCCGCATTCCAGTAAAACTACCGACAAAATGAAACCTGCAAGCACATAAAATCCAAGCCTTCCTGTCGGAACAATGGACTCGATAAGCAGCGCCACAGTTATGAAAGCAGACAATATGCCTGTTAAAGCTATCTTGCGGGTCGAGCCTCCATATCTCTCCTGCTTTTTACCGGCACCTTCTTCGCCCAAGCCAAAAACCTCCGGAAATCCATTCTCAGCAGCAGCTTATAAGATCGCCGCCCATGCATTCGCAGCAGGTGTCCGCGCACCACAGGTTAAGGCACAGGTTGCACATATCAGGGCTGGAATGATAAGTGTTACGGTAGTAATAGTTCTGCCTGTACCCTGTATTCTGCTGGTTAAGGTTGTTCAGCGCATTCCTGTATTCAAAATTCGACGGATCCATATTAACTGCCTTCTGGATGTTAGAAAAGCCCCTGTCGAACCAGCCTCTTCTTAAAAACACCAGCCCCTGCAGGTAATACCACGCTGCATTCCTGGTAGTTACCCTGTCGAGGATCCTCTGTGCTTCGTTGAGATTGCCGCTGTTTATATAAGTCCTTACCCTGCTTTCCCAATCAGCTTCTTCTTCATACTTGTAGCGGGTCTTATACTCGGACTGATAGCTTGATTGCTGCTGGCTCTGGTACTGTCCCTGGTATGCGCCGCTGTTATCATAGGACTGTTCATATCCGCCCTGGTACTGGTAACTGGCCCCTGCATTCTTCATCAGGTACTCATAGGCTTCGTTAATCTCTCTCATCTTCTCTTCGGCCAGATCAGCGAGGGGATTGTTCCTGTACCTGTCGGGATGGTATTTTTTAGCCAGCTCACGATAAGCCCGTTTTATTTCATCGTAGCTCGCCCCCGCTTTAATTCCCAATACCTTATACGGATTCTTTTTCATTGCTTCTACCTCTTTCCCCTAATACCCTATCCGTTCTGGCGATTAAGCCTGAATATAATATATTATCGAGTATTCCTTTATTTTTTTCAATTGTCAGCAGCGAATATGCCTTCTCGGCTTCGCTCAGCGAATAGGTCAGAATAAAGTCTGCTTTTTCTTTTATCGTTTCCTTGAAACCTTTTATATCATTCCCGTCAAAGCTATACTGGCTGATGAGAGGATTGTACGCCTTGCGGGAGTAATCTTTCTCAATATCATCATAAGCGTCTATTATATATATCCACCGGCCAAGGTTGTAACCCAGCCAGCCAAGGGTCTTTCTTTCCGCCTCATCCTTAATATGTCCGCATTCAAAAAGTTCTCTCATTATCAACGCAAAAGGCTCGGCCGCTTCATCTATGGAATCGCAGTTGTTTGCCTCCAGCTCAGCAAGACGTTTAAGGTGTGTCTCAATGGCTTCGCATTTTTCAGGATAGAGTTTCCTGGATTTTTTATATGCCTTTTTCAGAACCAGCGCCCCGGTCCCGGCAGGGAAGTTCTTTTCATCCTTCCACTTATCGATCAGATTATAGTACATTAAAATAATATTCATGTCTGCGGTATATTCGGCATAAATGTTGGGAGCAATAATATATCTTTTTTTCGTAGGATGGACGAAACATCTCTGCATTTTTCCGGTTACTGGATCAGGGCTTAAAGAATCCAGGAGGACATAAAGGAAAGCCATATCATAGTTTAGCGTAAGCCTGGGTATCTGACCGTAACGCTTTTTTATTGCCCTGCACAGGCCGCAGTAATATCCGCGGAAAACATCGAATTCCCAAATTTTTAGTTCCGGTTTATCCGGTTCAACGTATCCGAACATTTAAACCTCAGTTTTACCTGGCGGATTCTTCGAGTCTTTTTTCCTCTTTCAGCTTATCGAAGCTTATCCCCTGGACATGAATATTTATTGCAGTTACATTCATACCTGTCATGCTCTCTACTGCCGACTTGACCTTCTCCTGGATCCTCCAGGCCACTTCCGGTATGCGGGCGCCATAATCAACCAGTATGTAGAAATCAATGGTGACATCCTTTCCGTTGATCTCCACTTTTACTCCTTTTGTAGGG
>DUSJ01000065.1 GCA_012842645.1 Clostridiaceae bacterium
AAATAAATAAACACCCACTTGGACAGATTGCCTGTCCCAGTGGGCTTATTTGATAAAATTCATACAGTTTGCAGAAGTACAGCCCTTCTTAAAAGGATGGTACTTTTTTGCTGATATGATTAAATTCAATATAAAACTTCTCAAATTCATCAGGCAGTAACGGCTTGCTGAAGAAATATCCCTGGACCTCATCGCATTTAAGCTGTCTGAGTATTTTAAGCTGGTCCTCGGTCTCCACGCCTTCTGCAATAACAGTTTTGCCCATAGTATGCACGTATTCTATGAAATGCCTTACCAGTTCCGCTATTTCTGTTTTATTAATCCTGTTGATGAAGTATTTGTCTATCTTAATCCTGTCAAACGGAATTTCGCCCACTGACATCAATGAGTTGTAACCAGTTCCGAAATCATCGATGGATATCTGGTATCCCAGTTCCTTCAGGTAGTACATTTTTTCTATCAGTTTCGTATCGTTATAGGCAATGGCCCTTTCGGTTATTTCTACTTCAAAGTCAGAGCGGTCGGCATTCTGTTCCGAAATAAAGTCATAATCCCATTTTGTGTACTCATCATGGAGCAGTTCATGCACTGATATGTTGACAGAGCAGTTTATATTTATCCCCTTTTTCTTCCATGCTTCAACCTGTTTCACCGCGTTTTCGAAAACATATCTCGTGATCTTGTCTATGAATCCGATTTCTTCCGCTATGGGAATAAAGATGTTCGGCCCTATAAAATCTTTATCGTTCCTTTTCCATCTTACAAGGGCCTCTGCGCCGGTAATCCTGTTGGTTCTGATATCGATCTTGGGCTGGTATACAACGAACATTTCATTTTTATGGATTGATTCGAGCATTGCCCCGGTTATATCCTGAAGTTCCCTTCTCCTCGTTTTGAAACCGTCATCGTAATAATAAATCCCGGATTCATTGGGTTCTCCCTGCTCATAGGCGATCCTTGACTTGTTGTACATCTCGATTGGCGATGAATCTTCTCCTCTGTAGTGATAAACGCCGACTTTCAGAGATACCCTTATTTTATATCCATTCATTGTAACAGGGTATGAAGAGTAGTACTCCAGCTCTTTCTTAATTTTCGCCTCATAATCGGCAATGCATCCATCGCACGCAAGCAGGATGAGCTCATCTTTTTCATAAGAATAAACGCGTTTTTCACCGCAAAAATGCGTCAGTTTCTTGGCCAGGTCAATGACTATGTCAAATGCCAGCCTGTTATCCACGTATTTTTCTATTTCCTGCAGGTTGGTTACTTTTACCGATATCAGCTTGAAATTGATACCTGACTTTATGTTGTGTTCTATATCGGCAAAAAGCTTCTTTTCATTTGGAAGATCATAGAATGGACTTTTCAGGTTTCTCTCCTGTTTTTCTTCATTCAGTTTATTTATCCGGTCAACCATGTATCCTGTAACAAGACCTATAAATGCAAACATTACTAGTCGGGATATCCAGTTTATAGGTTCCTGCATTATACCCTCGACAACATCCTTGGGCATGGACGGACCTACAAGAATTCCGGCTGCCGCTCCTGACGCTATTCCTGCATAAGGCCCCCAGAACATTGACGACAGGATTACCGGGATGTACATAAGATGAACATAAACATTCTTGGTCCCGCCCGTAACATATACAAAAAAGGATACTGCTACGATCATTATGATAATAACCAGGAGCCTGGCTATATTTGTACGGTTGAATAATTTTCTGAGTTTGGCTTTAGATTTAAGTCTGTCTTTCGAAATAAGCTATCTCTCCTTAAGAGTCGGTTTTATTCAACCTTATAACCGCTTATTAAAAATAAGATAGACATATATTTATTTACCACAATAAAAAAAAGTAATCATTCATCGAATTTAATCGATAAATCAGTTTTTCAGATATCAAAAATAAAACCTAACATGACATTAATCAGTCATAAACCATTTTTCGCCGTTGGGCATTTCGATAATGTACCCTGCGTGCCTTTCAAGCACCTCTCCTGTGGCCGCGCTGCGGAAAATTACTTCTTCCCTGTAATCAGGATCTTCATACCATTTTGAAGTGATTAGGATATCACCGTCGATAAAGTGCAGGCTTTCGTGTCCCTCCAGCCGGTAACTCCTTTCACAGGGCCAGAGGAAATGTATTACGTCGAGATTGTCGGAGTATTTTATGACCGTGAAGGGTTCCTTTACCATCAAAATATTATCAAGGTCATCGAATCTCGACATGGGCAGTTCGATAAGCAGGGAAAGTTTTTCCGGTTCAGGAGCATACTCAAAGGCCTGGATGGATTCCTTGTTGAAATCAAATCGCAGGATGCCGAAAGACTCCCGCTCGCGGCTGTATACCGGCGGATTGAGGTATACGTTCTTTTCCTGCCTGAACGGTTCGTATACCTTACCGTTTATATTGAAAATATAAAGACGCGTTCCCTCGTAATTCCCCTTATACTCGGGGACTTCGTAAGCCGAACACGATGCGTGATGCCCGTAAAACCACTGGCTTGTTCCCGGTATATCTTCCGGGTATAAATCGGGAAAACCAGAAAATTTCCTGTAATCCATTCTGCCTCTTCAAAGTTTTTATCTACTGCTTTTTATAAATTCCTTCCATTCTTCATAAATCGATCTAAGTTCATCATCCATGTACTCCAAAGCCTTGTACTTCATCCAGTCGGGCACGCCATAGTAAGCTTCTGCAATGGCTCCGGTGATTGCGCCCAATGTGTCGCTGTCGCCGCCGAGGGATATGGCGGTTCTAATTGCATCTTCAAATGAATCTGATTCGAGAAAAGCCTCGATCGCCTGAGGCACTGTCCCCTGGCAGGTCTCATTGAACCTGTATGTCGGACGTATCTCGTCAATAGTGAAATCAAGCCTGTAATAGTCTTTTGTTATCCTGTCGCGTATATCGTTTTTGGACAGACCCTGGCGCGCTATAAATATGGCTACCGTTGTCGCTTCCGCGCCTTTGATCCCTTCCGGGTGATTGTGGGTGACAGATGTAATCGTCTCGGACAGGCTGATGGCTTCCTGCTCTGTCCGGGCTGCGAATCCAGCCGGGCTTATACGCATGGCAGCCCCGTTCCCGAAGCTGTTATAAGGCCTGGGGTCATTGCTGAACACCCAGCGGCAAAACATCCCGCCAAAACCGCAGTCTGGATAAAGTCGCCCGATTTCCTGCATGTATTTTACCGTCAGTTCGGAAAGCAACCTGCGATAATCATTGCTTGTTCCTGATCTTTTTATCGCAGGATCAATACGTTTTTCGGTTTCCATAACAGCCTTTGCCACCGCAAGAGTCATTATACTGTCGTCAGTGACAAAGCAGCCTTCAGTAAACAGTTCGAAATCCTTGCTCCTGTGATTGCTGAACTCAAAGCGGGACCCCGCAATATCGCCGATTACAGCGCCTATCATTGTCATCACCCGCACCTTTCAAAAATACAGGATATATTTATACTATACCATCTGTCACATTGTACATAAGCCTGGGTATTTTACGTCCTGCCCGAAGAAGGGATTCCACTTCTTCAACTACAACAGCGCCCATCTTTTCATAAAATCCCCTGGCCTGTGGGCTGGTCACCAGCATGAAGGATTTTATTCCCTCGCTTTTGCAGTAGTCTGCCAGGCTGTCCCACATTTTTTTGCCGTAGCCCTTTCCTATATATTGAGGATCGATATAGAAGAATTCAAGTTCTGTCTCATTGTCATTTTTCTTAAGGGAATAAAATCCGATAATCCTTTCTCCTTCGGCAAAAATAAAGGTAGGATTGGATTTTACATACTCCCCGGTGACCTTGTAAATCTTCCTGAATTTATCCATGTATTCCTGGTCGTATCCCCAATAGGCCTCGGATTCATATGCTATTCTGTTCAATTCACGGATATCATTCTCCCCTGCCGCATATACGCGGTGCATGACGCTCACTCCTGATCGGCTTTTATAAATATTCAACTACATTATACCGTGGATTGCAACACCGCAGCGCTGTTTTCCGAAGCGACAGTACAAGTTTTATCCTAAGGTGTCATCCTGAGCGGAGCGAAGGATCGCATGTATGCTTAAGCGGGTTTTGAGATTCTTCACTTAGCTTTGCTGCGTTCAGAATGACAGGCAGCTGACTCTTTCGGCAGCTCTTAACCGTCTCTCTGATAAACTGTGTTATAATTTTATCGACAATTCATAACAGGGAGAAAGTGAATGAAGTTCTGGCCGGACAATAAGCCATATTTTTCCGCAAACCAGTACTACCGGGAGATTTTCGGCAAAAAGGTCTACAAGATCTCGCTGGATATAGGCTGCACCTGCCCCACGAGGGACGGCACGAAAGGTTTTGGCGGCTGCACCTTCTGCTCGGCAAGAGGTTCCGGGG
>DUSJ01000465.1 GCA_012842645.1 Clostridiaceae bacterium
GACATGTCCGAGTACATGGAAAAGCACAGCGTTTCAAGGCTGGTAGGCTCGCCGCCCGGTTACGTGGGTTATGACGAAGGCGGGCAGCTGACCGAAAAGGTCAGGAGAAAGCCTTACTCGGTTGTCCTGTTCGACGAGATCGAAAAAGCCCATCCCGATGTGTTCAACATGCTGCTCCAGATACTGGACGACGGCAGGCTGACCGATTCAACCGGAAGAACCGTGGACTTCAGGAATACGGTAATAATCATGACTTCGAACGTGGGTGCCCGAGATATCGTGGAACCCAAGAAACTTGGCTTCGGAGCGATCGAGGAAAATGCCGCCAGGGATTATGAAGACATGAAGAAAAATGTCCTGGCCGAACTGAAAAAGACCTTCCGTCCTGAGTTCATCAACCGTGTTGACGAGATAATCGTGTTCCATCCGCTCTCCAGGGATGAGATCAAGCGCATAGGATCATTGATGCTGAACGAGACAGCAAAGAGGATGGAACAGAACAACATAAAAGTTACGTTTACCGAAGAGGTAAGGGATTATCTTGCCGAGAAGGGCTATGACAAGACTTACGGGGCAAGGCCGCTTAAGAGAACCATCCAGGAACAGATTGAAGACAAGCTTGCCGAGGCCATACTGGAAGGCACCGTCAGGGAAGGCGACTCGGTCACCATAACCTACGAAGACGGCAAGATCAAAATATTGTCACATAGGGACGGTTCTTTTGGCACACTTGTGCCACGGGGACGGTCCTGATGACACATTTTGAAGGAAAATGAGCCCGCCTTGAATCGCAGCAGGCACGCAGGTTTACAGAAAATTGCATAATCAAGAACGAGTAAAAAGGTCCGTCCCTGAAAAATGGGACGGTAAGTGAAATAATAAGAGAAAAAGAGAAAAAAAGAGCAAATATTTAAGATAGAGAGATGTATTTTAAATTTAACGGATTTTCATCTTGACATCTGTATAACATCTATATTACAATAAACAACGCTGCACGCAATGCAGTGTTGTTTTGTTTTAGAAGCTGTTTATTTGAAGTTGAAAGAGGGAATATCCCGTTCAGCATATTATGAGGAGGTTACCCAATGAAGACGTTTATGGCTAAGGCACAGGAAGTCGAAAAGAAATGGTATGTTGTTGACGTCAAGGGCAAGGTTCTTGGTCGTGCGGCAAGCGAAGTTGCAAAAATACTTCGCGGCAAGCATAAGCCCATATATACGCCCAATGTTGACACAGGCGACTTTGTTATAGTTGTCAATGCCGATAAGGTAGTATTGACAGGCAAAAAGCTTGATAAGAAAATGTACAGGCGCCATACAGGCTGGGTAGGGCATCTGAAGGAAGTAAGCTACAGGCATTTCCTGGCTAAACAGCCGGCTAAGGCGTTCGAGCTTGCCGTTAAGAGAATGCTTCCAAAGAACAGCCTGGGACGCGCTATGTTCAAGAAGCTTAAAGTATATGCCGGCCCTGAGCATAATCATCAGGCCCAGAAGCCCGAAGTGCTTGAGCTCAATATTTAATGGAGGAGGATTAGTAAATGGCAAAGGTACAGTATTACGGTACAGGGAGAAGAAAGAAGTCCGTTGCAAGGTGCAGGCTCGTACCCGGAAACGGTGAGTTTATCATAAATGACAGGTCCATTGATGATTATTTCGGGCTGGAAACCCTGAAGGTTATCTGCAGATCTCCTATGGTTCTTACTAATACATTGGGAAAATTCAACGCCATTATAAATGTTAAGGGCGGTGGCTTTACCGGCCAGGCAGGCGCAATCCGCCATGGTATCGCAAGAGCACTGGTCAAGGCTGATGAAGGATACAAGGCTGTACTTAAGAAAGCTGGTTATCTGACCCGCGATCCAAGAATGAAGGAAAGAAAGAAGTACGGATTGAAGGGAGCACGCCGCGCACCCCAGTTCTCCAAGAGATAATTTGTCAACATGCAATCGAATTTGCTTTCGTATTTACACAACCGTCAGGGGTTTAAAAACCTTTGGCGGTTTTTGCTGTCTGCTTAAGTTATTGTAAAAATATATGATGCTTATGTTAATATTTATATAGGCTATTCAAAATATACGGATATATTACATTTGTGTTCATTGCACCTGATGGCAGAAAAAACATGAATGAGCCGTTACTTTTATTTTCTGTCAAGTAATATTAAAGTGAAAAATACTTGAATTATCAACAACTTTATAGTAGATTATTAATTAAGCTAATGGACGGGGGTTGGATATGAACAAGAAAAAAATTCGTATGAAAGATATCGCCGACAAACTGGGAATATCCGTTAATGCAGTTTCGCTGGCGTTAAAAAATAAAGTCGGAGTAAGTGACGAAACCCGGATGAAAGTGCTGACGGTGGCTGACAGCCTGGGTTACCTGGACCAGATGAAAGGGTCGGAAAAGAAGAAGCATCTCAGCAGTATCTGCGTAATGCTTGAAGAAAAGGTATTCAAGGATACCAGGTTCTATCCAAAAGTCATCCTCGGAATCGAAAACGAGGCCAAGAAAAACAAGTTCGACACGATCATCAATTTCATTAACAGGGACAAGTATGATATTCCTCTCAGCATTGAAAGGGGAAAAGCGGAAGGAATACTTGTTTTGGGCCATATCAGCGATGATTTTCTCAAGCTGCTCAAATCATATAAAATACCCATAGTTCTTATCGACTACGCTTCATCGTCGGTGGTGACCGGCGCGGTAATGACACAAAACTATGACGGAGCCTACATGGCCGTCGAATACCTTATCCAGTGCGGGCATAAAAGCATCGGGTTCCTGGGGGACATCA
>DUSJ01000007.1 GCA_012842645.1 Clostridiaceae bacterium
GAGCCGCTGTCTTCACAGAGCTGTTTCTTTGCTGCGATTATGGCAAGGTTGTCACCGATCGAGGTAAACAGGCCGGAGAGAATACCGATTTCGTCGACCGACAATCCGTCAGACAAAATGATTGCTATAGCCGCTGCCAGCAGGATAAAATCAATGCCGGGGATACTTTTTGGCATATCGTCGCCTCCTCTATCAGGATATGCGTGGGGCTGAATTCAGTGATTTACGTAATATCAAAACCTTCCAGCCCACCAGTTCCGGGATTTATCTATCATTGTAAAAGTAATTTTAGTATAATTTAAAATGGATTCAGAGAAGGATACTCTGCGAATATCTGCATGAATCATATATTACAGGGAGATATACCCATGCGGCTTATACTTGTTTTACTCCTGTCACTGGCGCTTGTGCTGTCAGGGTGCGGCGGCCAGTCGCCTTCCGAGTTCAGCCGCTTTGCTCCGGAGGAGTCACAGCGGCTTATTATTTACACATCACACAAAAAGGAAATTTATGAGCCCATTATTCGTGAATTTGAGCAGCGTACGGGCATATGGGTCGAAATCGTAACCGGAGGTACAACGGAGCTTCTTCAGAAGATCGCTTCAGGAGACACCCGGTGCGACCTGCTGTTCGGAGGAGGCATTGACAGCCTTAGTGCTTACAGCGATTTATTCACCGTATACGAAAGCCCCGAACTGGAAAATGTTCCTGATTCAATGCGTGGAAACGGTGAATGGACTCCTTTTTCCTCGTTGCCCATCGTACTTATCTACAATCCCAAGCTTGTTAAATTCAATCCTCCCGAGGGTTGGAGCAGTCTTCTTGACCCCGAATGGAAGGGTAAAATTGCTTTCGCAAACCCGACTGTTTCCGGATCAAGCTATACGGCGCTGGTCACCATGATAAAAGCTCTTGAAAGAGAACCGATGGAGTGTATCGCGGAATTTTATAAAAACCTCGATGGAAAGGTTATTGCAAGTTCATCCGAGGTGATCCACGCCGTGGCGCAGGGAGAGTACTTCATTGGAGTCACACTGGAGGTATCAGCCATAGAAGGTATCAAGGAGGGCTATGACATAGCGATAGTTTATCCGGAAGAAGGAACCAGCATTGTTCCCGACGGAGCGGCGATCGTGAAAAACTGCCGACATGAAGAGAGTGCCAGGCGCTTCCTGGACTTCATCCTAAGTACGGATGTCCAGAGTCGGCTGTACGATGCATTCTCTCGCAGACCGGTGCGTAACGGTATATACATTCCTGCAGCAAGCGGACTGAAAAGCATAGAGTATGATATTGAATGGGCAGGCAGCCATCATGCGGATATCCTCCGGTTTTGGGCAGAGCTCGGCAGGGGGGCGTCAAAATGAGGGCATGGGCAAAGCGGTCGTTTAAAAACCGTATATTTATCACCATCCTGCTGGTAGCGCTTCTGCCGTTGTTCCTGTGCGCCGTTTTGATGTTACAGGTTCAGATAAAACGCAGTGAAGCGGAACTTATCCAGCAGGCAAACCAGGAGCTGGATTCCCTGGCCGGCGTATTAACGGAAACCCTGGAGGGTATCGATGCAATCACACATGAACTGGCGACAAGCACCCTTGTACGCAGCACCCTGCGCCGCGGCGGCAGCGATTCGCGTGTCCTCTACCAGTTTTTGTTCCACACCACGAATGAATACAGGAATGCAGCGCAGTTTGATATATATGATTCAAGCGGATTTTGCCGTTATACAACCGCCAGTGACCTGCCGGACAAAGCCATGGAACTTGACTGGGGAATCATCTATGCCGCCAGGCATGATGAGGGATTTGTCCTCCAGGAAAACGGAAGGAAGGGGCTAATCGGGGCTCGTGCCATCCGCACTTATGATGGCAATATCCTGGGATACCTGGTTGTCACCTTCTGGGAGGAAGGTATCGAATCGCTGTTCAGGGGCAGATATAGCTCGGTAAATAACGTCATCCTTCTTGATCCGACGTGGCGCGCGGCATATTATTCCCAGTCGGCTCAGGGGCTTGCCACGACGGGCGCGCTGAGAGAACAGCTGCTAAACGGCGAACCGCTTACCGGTAGGGAGGGTGAGTTCAATTTTTATGTCAGAGAATTTGGCGATGACGGATTCACTCTGATCCTGCAGCAGCCCCGTACTTTTACTTCGGCGGTCATGCGGTCGTTGTACTCCGTGAGCGCAATAACAGGATTATTGTGCCTGATTCTGTGCCTTGGATGCGCATGGGTCCTGAGCCGGCACCTGTCAAAACCTGTGGATGAGCTCGATACGGCGATGAGAGAAGTTGAAAAGGGCAATTACGAGATACAACTGGAAACCAGCCGGACAGACGAGTTCGGAAGGCTCGCCAGCTCATTCAACCGCATGACGAGGGAATACCTGCTGAACCTTGAGAGTTCAGTGCAGCGGCAAAAGGAACTTAATGAAACGCAGCTGCGCATGATGCAGGCACAGCTGAATCCGCATTTTCTTTACAACACGCTCGATTCCATGAAATGGCTCGGAGTTACGCATGGCGTGCCGCAGGTCGCCACGCTGGCAACCAACCTTGCGACCATTCTGCGTGCCAGCATCTCGGAAGGTGAATTTGTTACGCTTCAGCAGGAACTGGAGCTCATTGAGCGCTATATCGACATACAATCGATCCGTTTCGGGGACAGGTTCACCTGCGAGATAGACATTGACGACAAGTTCCAAAGCTGCCTGGTACCGAAACTGGTATTGCAGCCGCTGGTGGAGAATGCTATTATCCATGGCGTAGAAGGACGTAATGATGGTTATATCAAGGTCAGGGCGGAAGAACAGGATGGAGCGCTTCTGCTTACCGTTTCGGACAATGGCCGCGGGATCCCGGAGGAGATCCTGGAAAAACTGAATTCTCCGGACGGGATGAAACCAAGCGGACACCTTGGGCTATACAACGTGGACAGGATTATACGACTGCATTACGGAGACCAGTACGGCATATCGGCTGAAAGCGTGAAGGGTGAGGGAAGCCGTGTGCAGCTTCGTTTACCAATCCAGAGAGAGGAGAAGAATGATGCTGAAGGTACTTATAGTTGATGACGAACCCATGGTGCGTAAAGGAATCGTGCTTGGCTTTGACTGGGCAGCCATGGACTGTGTGATCGTGGGAGAGGCGGCAAACGGCGAGGAAGGGCTTGCCGCAGTGGAAGCTTATAATCCGAACCTGATAATTACGGATATCAGGATGCCTAATATGGATGGGCTCGAGATGCTACGCGAACTGAGACGCCGGGGCAATCGCGCCCACGTTATAATACTTACCGCTTACAGCGATTTTTCGTATGCCAGGAACGCATTGCAATACGGTGCTGACGATTATCTTCTCAAGCCGTTCCATAACCAGGAACTGGTGGCGGCAATCAACCGGATCAAGCAAAAAGTACAGGAACGCATAACGCTTACCCCGCAGGATGTGCTTCCGCTGGTTAAGGGAGACAAGAGCAAGTATGTTCTCCTGGCAATGAACTATATTGCAGAGCACTACAGCGATCCGGGCATCGGCATTACGCAGATTGCCAATTCCCTCGGGGTGAGCGAAGGCCACCTGAGCCATGTATTCAAGAAAGAGACCAGCTACACTATTATCGGGTACCTGACCCAGTATCGTATCCATGTAGCCATGAAACTGCTGCAGGATTGCCGCTATAAAATCTATGAAGTGGCTGAGATGGTGGGCTACCGCGACGTGGCGTACTTTGGAAGCACGTTCAAGAAACTTACGGGTCTGTCTCCGTCGGAATACCAGGATCGCTGCATGTAATATGTGCAATATCAACAAAGAAAAGTCTGGCAAATCCAGGACTCTCGGTAAAATCGCAGAATAAAAGGTATATTCGCAGTTTTATCCCGTTTATTTTCAGTGGGTGTGCCAATAAACTATAAAGTAGATTATCCATGTACAAAAAAAGGAGTGAATCAAGATGAAAAAAATACTTGCAATCATGCTGGCTCTTGTGATGCTACTGGGCCTTGCAGCCTGCGGAGCAGGTAACAACACGACACCCACTGGTTCAGCTACCCCCGCGCCTTCCTCAAGCCAGCCTGGTGCACCGACCAATGAACCGGAAGAGGAAAAAGACTATTCCGGCTACACAATCCGCATCTACTCCAACTCCAACTCGACCGAGCGTACAACCTGGCTTATAAATGAAGCCAAAGAAGCAGGATTCACCATTTCGTTAGACGACAACAGTGTTATATCCGGTGACGTTGCTGCTATCCAGGCTGCCAACGAGAACAAGGACGGAGATATCCTGTTCGGTCTGAACGAAACCCGCTGGAGCCAGGTCGTTAACGGTGCTTATGAGAACCTTAAGCTTATCGACTGGAAACCTTCCTGGGCTGACGAGGTCGGCGAATACGTATATCCCGGAAAAGCCTATGGCCTTGTTATCCAGAACGTTCTTATGCTGTATCGTACCGATGAGCTTGGAACCAATGGCAAGGAACTGAAGTTCAAGCACTGGGCCGACATAGTTGACTGCGGATACAAATGGTATCGCCAGAACAAGGTCGGCGGAACCACCAACTCGAATATAAACTCAGCTATACTGTATCCTTTCGTTGATCCCAGTTCACCGGCCGGCGGAATCTCCGTAGAAGGCTGGAAGACCCTGTGGAAATACTGCGCTAACGGCGTATATTCCGCTGACAGCACCTATACTTACGGTTTCGACCCGCTGAACAAGGGCGACGTTGCTGTTTCAACATTCTACTCATCTTCACTGTA
>DUSJ01000066.1 GCA_012842645.1 Clostridiaceae bacterium
ATATAGACATTGAGGACCACGGCCACTTCAGGTGTGATTCATGCGGCGAGATTTATGACTTTGCAGTCGACATTGGTTCCATAAACTGGGGGGAGCTGGACGGTTTCAAAATAAACGCTAAAAATATATATTTCAACGGAGTGTGTCCGGACTGCCTTTCAGAACCAAAAAACTGAAAGCTATGAAATTGGAATGGATACCGGGCATCCCGTAATAATTCCGGGAATGCCTTGAAATATCAAAAAATATATCAGGAGGGTTTTTTATGAGTGAAAACGTAGTACTTGAAAATCTTATGAAAGCATTTGCAGGAGAATCCCAGGCAAACAGGAAGTATACCTCGTACGCAAAACAGGCTGAAAAAGAGGGCAAGCTGAACGCTGCCAAGCTGTTCAGGGCAGCAGCCGACGCTGAAGCGCTGCACGCAGCAAGGCATCTCGAGGTGGCCGGGAAGATAGGATCAACTGCCGACAATTTGAAGGACGCCATTGCCGGTGAAACTTATGAATATAAAGATATGTATCCCGAGTTCCTGAAATCAGCCGAAGAAACAGGGAACAAGGCTGCTGTCATGGCTTTCTCCGGAGCCATGAAAGCTGAAGAAGTTCATGCAAGGCTTTACCAGGAAGCTCTTGAAAACCTCGATAAGGAAGAAGAGGTATTCTATTACCTTTGCCCTGTCTGCGGGAACATTGAGAAGTCCCGTCCTGAAAAATGCAGTATCTGCGGCGTTTCAGGCGATAAATTCATCAAGTACTGATAAGCGGTTTCAACGACCGGAATAATGACATAGAACGATAAAGGAAGCAGTTAAGTGACTGCTTCCTTTATCGTTTCCGGAAAAAGGCTATTATGTATATGGGCTTTATTTTTGTTATAATTATTGCATGATCATATGTTCCCGAAGTTTATGACGATTTAGTGCATTTTAGCAGCTGTAGCCTGAGCGGTTTATCGCTCCGCTGTCCATGCTCCGCTTAAATCGCATGCAGGCATGCCGCTTAACAGCAAATGAGCAATAATGCATGACAAGTTGCGTCTGGCGCGGGAGAAGGAGGTCGGATGCAGCCATATTTGAAAAAGTAAGCACGGGATTGAAAGGTTTCGACGAGGTGATCGACCATCTCCGCCTTGGCGATAATGTAGTCTGGCAGGTCGATTCAGTCGCAGACTATAAAGAAATGGCTGTTCCTTTTGCAGCCCGGGCGATCCTTGACGGAAGACGCCTTGTCTATATACGGTTCGGAAGCCATGAACCGGTCATTGATAATACTTCCGGGGTGATCATACACGAAGTCGACGCCAATAAGGGCTTCGAAGCGTTTGCCGCAGAAGTCCATGAAATCATCAAGGAGGGCGGCAGAAAAGCATTCTATGTTTTTGACTGTCTTACGGAGCTTTTGAAAAGCTGGCATTCCGACCTGATGATCGGAAACTTTTTCAAGGTTACCTGCCCGTTCTTATACGAGCTTGACACCATTGCGTATTTTGCTGTCATGCGCGATTCCCATACCTTCAACACAATAGCCGGCATCAGGGAAACTACCCAGTTGCTCCTTGACCTGTATCGAGTCAATGACAAGCTGTACATTCATCCGCTTAAAGTATGGCAGCGATACTCGCCGACCATGTTCTTTCCCCACCTGATCGAAGGCCAGGATGCGATATGCATCACGGCAAGCTCAATGGCGGCTGAGCTTTTTTCAGGCATACGCCGCGGCGGTGAAAGGCTGGACTACTGGAATGTCACTTTCAGCAAGGCAAGAGAAGCGCTGAACCTTCCTGCAGAACTGCAGGAACAGGTCAAGACCCGGCTTATGCACATGATTTTCGGCGGCAGATCCCGGATGTTCGAACTGTGTAAAAAATATTTTTCACTGAATGATATCCTTGATATCTCGTCAAGGGTGGTCGGCACGGGACAGATAGGCGGAAAAAGCATAGGAATGCTGCTCGCCCGAAAAATCCTCGAAACGGAGGATAAAGCTAATTTCCTGCCATGCCTGGAACCCCATGATTCCTTCTATATAGGCTCCGATGTGTTTTACACGTATATCGTGGAAAACGGGCTGTGGAAACTCCGTATAGCCCAGAAATCCCGGGAGGGCTATTTTAAGTACGCTCCCGAACTGAAAGAGAAGATTCTGAACGGCAAATTTCCAAAGAACATACAGGAGCAGCTTTTGCAGATGCTTGAGTATTTCGGGCAGTCTCCTGTTATCGTGCGTTCAAGTTCCCTCCTGGAGGACAACTTCGGGAATGCCTTTGCCGGTAAGTACGAAAGCGTATTCTGCGCTAACCAGGGAACACCTGAGGAAAGGTACGAGGCTTTCGAACAGGCTATCAAGACCGTTTATGCCAGCTCAAT
>DUSJ01000008.1 GCA_012842645.1 Clostridiaceae bacterium
ACCGACTTTGTGAAGCTGGCGGAGGCATTTGGCGCTTGCGGGTTTAACCTGACCAGGAAGGAAGACACGGAAAGCGTAATACGAGAAGCCTTAAGCCTTAATAAAACCGTAGTTATAAACTGTGAAATAAACAGGGACCTCAAGGTATGGCCCATGGTGCCTCCGGGAGCGCCCCTTGAAGAAGTCCTGACAGGCGATTAAAATGAAGCAGGGGGACGGTTCCTCTGCTTCATTTTTACATTTATATGCTGATTTGGCAGTCCTAAGTAGCCTGCCCTTTGTGCCGCATTTTGCGGTACTCAGGGCAGGCTTGCTCCAGAGAAATTCTCCAAAGCACCCACATTTACATGATCAATATCCTCGTTATGCGGCATTCCTCCGCTGTCGCTCCGTCATGCCATTACGTGCGGTCTTTTTATCATGGGCTGCTCCCTGATTCCCAAATACTCACCGTTCGGTGGTCATTTCCTGCGAAGCGTTCCGAATTTTCTTCTGAGAGAAAACCTGTATCCGTCCAGCAAAGCCCAAACATAGACCTCCGTTCCCCTTATTCACTCACATGACCAATATCCTAGTTGTTATGCCCATGTTTCTCATTATAAAATGTGCTAAAATGACGATAAATATATAAAGAATAATCAGTACGGCAGTACTGTGACAAACCAAGGAGAAGAGTTATGAAATGTCCTTATTGTTCTTATGACGAAGACAAGGTCATTGACTCGAGACCCACCGATGAAGGCGCAACCATCCGCAGAAGAAGAGAGTGCCTGAACTGCCATAAACGCTATACAACTTATGAAAAAGTTGAATACCTGCCTATCATGGTCATCAAGAAAGACGGGTCCCGCCAGCCCTATGACAGGGAAAAAGTAAGGAAAGGGATCCTTCGCGCATGCGAAAAAAGGTCCATATCAATGGACCAGATCGAAAGCATCCTGGACTATATCGAAAGCCAGATCAGCAATTCCCTTGAAAGGGAAGTCACCAGCGAATTTATCGGCGAGCTTGTCATGGAAAAACTGAAAGAGCTTGATGAAGTGGCTTATGTAAGATTTGCTTCAGTCTACAGGCAGTTTAAGGACATCAACACCTTTATGAACGAATTGAACAAGCTTCTGCTCGACAAGTAATATCGGAGGGTTTATTTCTTGGTTAATATTGGTATAAAAAAGATTAATGAAATAATAAAAAAGACTCTCAATGTCATTGAAAACAGCAAAAGCGCGATCTTCGACATTTCCGAAAGCGCGAGGAGAGAAGTGAACGAACTGAAGGATGAACTTCAGCAGTTGAAGACTGCCGCAGCAAGCATCATGGAAGAGAGCAGGGAACTGGAGCAAAAGGTGGCCAAAAGCCGGCAGAAGCTTGCGCATATAAACCGTAACTTCGACCAGTACACCGAAGAGGACATGAAAAACGCCTACCAGGAAACCAATGACCTGATGGTTCAGCTGGCAGTGATCAGGGAGCGCGAGAAGCAGACCATACTGCGTCGGAACGAAGTGGAGAGACGGCTGAAAAATGCGCTTGAAACGGTAAAAAAAGCGGAGCAGCTGGTTGCCCAGGTAAGCACGGTGTTCAATTATCTCTCAGGAGACCTGCAGCGTCTTGATGAGCACTTTGAAAACACTGAAACCAAAAGGCTGATAGCTATCCGGATAATTAAAGCCCAGGAAAACGAGCGGAGAAGAATAGCGAGAGAAATACACGACGGACCTGCGCAGGCGATGAGCAATGTGGTCCTGAAGGCAGAGATATGCGAAAAAATGGCCGAGGTTGATATAATGAAGGCCATTGTAGAACTCAGGAGCCTGAAGGAGATAGTAAGAAACTGCCTGAAGGACGTAAGAAGAGTCATCTATGACTTAAGACCCATGTCCATTGATGACCTTGGATTGAGGCCGACCTTGCAGAAATACATAGAGAATTTCAGCGCCGAACACTCATTGAGGATAGATTTCAGGGTAAAAGGCAATGACAACCGCATCAAGGACAGCAATATTGCGCTGACAATCTTCAGGGTGGTACAGGAAAGTCTCAGCAACATCCAGAAGCACGCAAACGCCACTTATGTCAGTGTCCAGCTTGAATGCACCGAAAAATCGATACTGCTTAGGATAAAAGACGACGGCAAGGGATTTGACGTAAGCACACTGCATGATTTCAACAGGAAAGCCGACAGCGGGTTCGGGATCCTTGGCATGAAAGAACGGATAGAACTGCTTGAAGGGGACTTTGTAATAGATTCAGTGTTTAATTCCGGCACAACTATAAGAGTAAGATTACCTTACGAGATACAGGGAGGTAACTGATGGCTGAGCAAATAAAGGTTATGATAGCTGAAGACCATTCCATGATAAGGGCAGGGCTGAAACAGCTTCTTGAACTGGAGCCCGATATCCGGGTAATAGCAGAATGCTCCGACGGAAAGATGACGGTGGAAAAGTACCAGGAAGTCAGGCCCGATGTGATCCTTATAGACATCAACATGCCTGTTATGAACGGTCTTGAAGCGCTTGAGAAAATCAGGACCTTTGATTCGGAAGCAAAAGCGGTGATGCTCACGATCCACCAGGACAGGGACTATCTGCTCAGGGCGCTTGAGATAGGCGCGCTCGGCTACATACTTAAAGATGCTGACGCAAGTGCGCTTATAGAGTCAGTAAGGAGCGTTTATGAAGGGCAGACGTATATCCAGCCCGTAATGGCAAGAGAACTGGTCAATGAATACAAAAGGATCAGGAGCGGCGCAGACGATCCGAGAAACCAGCTTACAGACAGGGAAAAAGAGGTGCTGAAACTTCTTACAAAAGGTATGCTGAACAAGGAAATCGCCAATGTGCTTACAATCAGTGAAAAGACTGTCAAGAACCATATATCGAGCATTTTCCGCAAGCTCAATGTCCAGGACCGAACCCAGGCTGCAGTATATGCCATAAAGAACAGGTTAGTCGATTAGTGCCTGAGTCCTATATGACCCGTACGTTAGCCCTTGTGGGGCTGATACACAGGACCTTCGGAGAACCCATACGTAAGACCTTGTATAAATGCGAATAATGGCTGATACCATTTATTGGTTCCCCCCTGTATAATGAAACCGTAACAAGGCTTTCCGGCAAGGAAAGCAATAAAATCAAACAGGGGGTTTAATTATGTTTATTTTATCCGAGATTTTTAAACTAATGAAGAATAGAAAAGGTCAGGGCATGGTAGAATACGGGCTTATCATCGGCCTGGTCGCCCTGGTTGTGATCGGAGCCCTGGTGTTGCTGGGGAACAACCTTACCGATATTTTCGGGAATATCGCAGGAAGACTTGGCAGCGCTCCTGTCGGAGAGTAATCATTTTCTGATCCATTAGTCAAGCAGAAGGCTTTGCCCCTGTTGCTCAGCAGGGGCATATTTTTTAAAGCCGGGAGGTATAACCGATGAGACGTCAGAAAGCTCTACCAAAAGGCC
>DUSJ01000067.1 GCA_012842645.1 Clostridiaceae bacterium
TCATCAGGAACCGGTCCAGCTGGGCCTCGGGCAGGGGGAACGTGCCCAGTGTCTCGACCGGGTTCTGGGTCGCAATGACCATGAACGGTTCCTCAAGCCGGTACGTCTCCCCGTCGATAGTCACCTGCTTTTCCTCCATGCATTCAAGAAGGCTCGACTGGGTCCTGGGGGTTGCCCTGTTGATCTCATCGGCCAGCAGGATGTTTGAAAAGACAGGTCCTTTCCTGAAGACAAACTCGCCCTGTTTCTGGTTATAATAGTGGATCCCCGTGATGTCGGAAGGCAAAAGGTCGGGAGTGAACTGGACCCTGTTGAAGGTAAGATCGAGGGATTGGCTGAGGGTCCTGGCCAATAATGTTTTCCCGGTTCCCGGAACGTCCTCGATCAGGACATGCCCCCCGCATATCAATCCGATCAGCAACTGAAGGATCACCTCATCCTTGCCCACGATGACCTTCCTTATATTGTCCATGATCCTGTCGGCCAGCACTTTAAGCTCCTTTGCATCCATACAGGCAACCTCCCCAATGAGATCCTTCGCTCAGCTTGTTCCGTTCAGGATGACATGCAGGAGAAAACATAACTCACTGGCAACTCCTGTATGCCAGATCCTTCGCTACGCTCAGGATGACGGATTCGGCAGTCTTTTCCTTTTTGTATATTACCCTTTTAATTATAATTTAAAAGTAAAAAACAGGCGAACCGGGAAATCAAATCCACGGCTCGCCTGTATCCTTCATTTATGATATTACCGAGCGGCAGCGCTCGCACAGGGTCGGGTGTTCGGGGCTTTTCCCCACTGTTTCCGAGTAGATCCAGCAGCGTTCGCATTTTTCGCCGTCTGCCAGTTTTATCTCCACTTCAAGTTCGGGCTTATCACTCTCTGCTACCTCCACCTGAGATGTGATAAAGATGGTGGAAAGCAGATTGATATTCTCCTTAAGCAGCTTCAGCGTATCTCCGCTTGCCTTCAGTATCGCCTTCGCCTGCAGGGACTGGCCGATCAGCTTCTGGTTCCTGGCTTCCTCCAGTGCCTTGAGGACGCTGTCGCGGACATCAAGAAGCGCTTCCCATTTTCTGTCGAGTTCCTCATTGTTGAACTCGGGTCTTACCTCGGGCCAGTCGTTGAGCATCACGCTTTCAGGGTTGTCGCCCTCCCTGTGGGGCATGAACTGCCAGATCTCGTCGGCTGTAAAAGCAAGAACGGGTGCCAAAAGCCTTGTCAGGGTGTCCAGGATGATGAACATAGCCGTCTGCCCGGCGCGGCGGGCCTTATCCTGCGCCCCGGAAGCATACATCCTGTCCTTGGTGACATCGAGGTAGAAGCTGCTCATGTCCACAACGCAGAAATTGTGGATGGAGTGGAGCATTACGTGGAACTCGTATTCCGAGTATGCTTTCTCTATTTTCTCAACAAGCTGGTTAAGCCTGAGCAATGCCCACTTGTCCAGCTCTTCCAGTTCCTCGTATGGAACCATGTCCTTCTTCGGATCGAAGTCATATATATTGCCAAGGATGAATCTTGCGGTGTTCCTGATCTTCCTGTAGCTTTCGGCCAGCTGTTTCAGTATGTCGTTGGATATGCGGATATCGACCTTATAGTCGCTGGAAGCTACCCATAGTCTTAATATATCAGCGCCGTACTGCTTGCAAACATCCATCGGATCGATGCCGTTGCCGAGGGACTTGCTCATCTTTCTGCCCTGCCCGTCAACCACATAACCGTGGGTCAGGACCTCGCGGTAGGGAGCCCTGCCCTTTACGGCGACAGCCGTCAGCAGCGAGGACTGGAACCAGCCCCTGTGCTGGTCGCTTCCTTCAAGATACATATCGACAGGCCAGCCAAGATCGGGATTCGGCTCGCACACGGCGATATGGCTGGAGCCCGAATCGAACCATACGTCCATGATATCGGTCTCTTTCCTGAATTCTTTGCCGCCGCATTCGCAGGCGAAACCTTCCGGCAGGATCTCAGAAGCCTCATACTTGAACCATGCATTGGAGCCCTCTTTTGCAAACAGCTCTTTAACTGCGTTTATGGTCTCGTCGTTTATGATCTCCCTGCCGCAGTTCTTGCAGTAGAATATGGGTATGGGCACGCCCCATACGCGCTGGCGGGATATGCACCAGTCGCCGCGGTCTTCAACCATCCTGCTGATTCTGTCCTCGCCCCAGGCGGGGATCCAGCGTACTTCCTTTATGGCGTCCAGCGCTTGTTTCCTTATCTTATCTATGGATATGAACCATTGCTCGGTTGCCCTGTAGATTATGGGGTCCTTGCAGCGCCAGCAGTGAGGATACGAGTGGGTGATGTGCTCTTCGGCGAGAAGCAGGCCGCTTTCCTTCAAGTTGTTCAGGATGGCCTTATTGGCCTTTTCGTAGAACAGTCCGGCGAAAGGACCGGCTTCCGCGGTCAGATGTCCCTTCTCGTCAACCGGCACCACAATGCCTATTTCAGGATATTTCTTGCATACGTCGAAGTCCTCCGCGCCATGGCCGGGAGCGGTGTGAACGCATCCGGAACCGGCGTCGAGGGTGACGTGGTCGCCCACTATTACGAGGGAATCGCGGTCCAGGAAGGGATGCCTGCACACCACGTATTCCAGTTCGCTGCCCATGATCTCCCCAAGCACCTTGTATTCGCTGATGCCGGCAGCCTTCATAACGTTTTCGGCAAGCTCTTTCGCTACTATATAGCGCTCGCCGTTGGCTTCAACCACAACATAGA
>DUSJ01000068.1 GCA_012842645.1 Clostridiaceae bacterium
GCCGATAACATTCACCAGCAAGCTTAAAACCGATAAAACGATGGCAGGCACAGTATTCATCGCCATATCAAAACATGAAAAACTGCTTTTGGTTATTGTAGACTTAAGAAGTTTCAGGCCATATTTTCGTAATACTTCGATATATCCTCTCGACCAGCGCATCCTCTGGGACCAGGACTGGCTGAATTTAACCGGCTGCTCGTCGTAAAAGATGGCTGATTCGCAATAGGCTATCTTCTCTCCATCGATTACATGGTGAACGTTGAATTCTATATCCTCTGTAAGAAGGAAAAATTTCCATCCACCTGTTTTCTCGATGATGCTTCGGTGGAACAGAAACCCTGTTCCGGAAACAGCACAGCTTGTTCCCAGCAGGTTCCTGGCCCTGTTCAGGAACTGGGACTCCCATAAAAACCATAAGGACAGTCCTGCCGAAACCCAGTTGCGGCCATAATTCTTGGAATTGCGGTAACTTGTTATTATCTTTTTGCCGCTGGAGAACATCTTGTTCATTTCAGCTATGTAATTCTCGTCAAGCAGGTTGTCGGCGTCAAAGACAAAAAAGCCGTCAAACGCATTCCTTGGATACATTTTGCATATCTTGTCGTACAGGAAATCCAGGGCGTATCCTTTCCCCACCCTTTGATTGTCAAAACGCTCCCAGACTATTGCCCCTGCGGCCCTTGCCTTTGCAGCGGTATCATCGGTGCAGTTGTCCGCAACCACAAAAATTTTTACAAGGTGTGAAGGATATGTCTGGTTCCTGATGCTTTCTATTAGTTGGGTAATAACTGCCTGCTCGTTGCGTGCCGCGATCAGGACAGCATACCTGTGCAGTTTTGCACTGCCGCATGTTTTTTTCTTCCGGATGAACGGAGCGGCTACGTAACAAAACTGATAGGAACAGCATAGCAGGAATATCGCGGCAATTATGGCATTGATCAGCCTTATAATTTCCAAGCAAGACACTTCCTTTTTATGGATTAATTTTCAGCAAATAAAGTTTACTATATGATTTCGAAACTTACAACAATTTTGAATAAATCGCCATCAACATACAGGTCCAATTTCCCGTGCTGCAATTCTGTCAGGCTTTTTGCAATGGAGAGCCCAAGGCCGCTGCCTTCCGTATTTCTTGAACTGTCTCCCCGGACAAATCTTTCAAGGAGCTCATCACTGGATATATTCAAAGGATATTTTGAAATGTTCCTGAAGGTGATGACAGCCTGCCTGTCTTTTATGTCAAGATTTATATAAGCCCGGGTAGATGGCTGGGCATACTTGCATATATTGTTCATCAGGTTGTCAAAAACTCTCCACAGCAATCTTCCGTCCGCCATTACAAAGACCTCTTCTTCAGGCTTCTTCAGGATCAGTTCAATGCCGATATCCTTCAGCTTTTCCTCGTACTCTCCGACGGTTTGGGCAAGCAGGACCCCAATTTCAGTCCTGGCCCAGTTAATTTCAATATTGCCTGTTGAAGCCTTGGAAGCTTCCACGAGATCCTCAGTCAGTTTTTTCAGCCTGGTGGACTGGCGGTCCAGCACATCTATATACTCTTTCAATGTCTCGTTTTCGATCTTTTCCTTTTTGATAAGGTCCACATAGTTGATTATCGAAGTAAGCGGCGTTTTGATATCATGAGATACATTTGTGATCAGCTCGGTTTTGAACCGTTCGCTTTTCAGGCGCTCATCAACCGCCCTGGAGATACCTTCGCTGATACTGTTCAGGTTCTGGCCGTGTTTTTTCAGGTCCAGGAACAGAAACCTGGTATCCACATGATAGCCCGCATCGCCCTCAGCCATTTTCCTGGCTGCTATCTGCAGCTTCTGCAGGCCAATGGCAGTCAACAGTATAATCGGAACCAGGACGAGCCTTTCAAGAAACCACAGGAGCGCCAGGGTGTTCCTTTCATCCACGGAAGCGAGCGATATGAACTCGATCAGGGATATCGCCAGGATAACCAGGACTGTCTTCCCAACCAGGGGTATATTCGTTATTAGGTACTTTATGATGCCAAAAGTCCGGGATACGATCCTGCGTATTAAGCTGAAAACCCGGTAAACAACGGTGTTTTTCCACCAACCTCCAAGCTTGCACCTGGTGGCGAAAGACATGCAGGCCATAAGCGCAAGGAGTATATCGCAAATAGCGCATATGACGACAAGCATTATCATCCCCGCTTCAGAAAGGACGTTGATATGGGTTATTACCTTCAGCTGGAAGTAGAATATTATAAGTATGCACAAACCAAGGATATCAAGCGGGATCTTGTCCATGGTGCCGGGTACGACCCTGTCTTCGCCTTTTTTTCTGCCTGCGCAGCACATGAGGAATATGAACACGATAATGGCTGCTATGAAGGATAGTGCCGTGATCGGAATTATTGCATACCTCATCTTGTATGCAAGTTCAACAAAACGGTTTGCCATCTTATACCGGTCATTTGCAGCCATGGCTCTGGCCACGTAACAGTCGATGGTATAGATCTTTATTTCACTGCCTGTCTGCCGACCCGTTGCGTCACTGTATACGATGTAATCCTCGTATTGATATGTCCGTCTCAGCAGGTACTCTTCACCAAGGTAGTTGCTTAGTATCACTCTGCCGTCCGGATCTTTGAGCACGAACCGGAAGTTGGTCTTTTCGTGAGAAAAAGCTTCCTGGTATTCCTTAATTTCATAAAGATTGTTCATGTAAACCGGGAAATACTCATAGAAAACAGTGTAGGCGTACCCACGGGTAATGTCTTCAAATACGTCCTTTTTAATATCAGCCAAAGGCAGACGATAAAAACCATACTCGTAGAACAGGTATATGCCTGCCGCGCCTGTCAGCGAAAGCATTACGGTTATGACAAAAAGGAAAATGGCAGTTACTTTTGCAGGAAAACTGCAAGTCAGTTTATTCAAGCCCTTTCACCTCGTTCCATTTTATAACCCTGGCCCCATACAACTTTCAGGTATCTCGGCTCCGACGGGTTGATCTCTATTTTTTCGCGCAGATGCCTTATATGCACGGCCACCGTGCTTTCGGAACCGAAAGAAGCCTCGTTCCAGACCTTTTTGTAAATTTCCTTCGGTGAAAATACTACACCGGGGTTTTCCATGAAGAGTTTCAGAATATCGTATTCTGTGGGGGTCAGGCTGACGGTTTCCCCGTCAAGTGTCACGGTTTTTGCCCTGTCGTCCAGTTCAATGCCGCCGATGCGAAGTATATGAGGCTTTACCGTTCCTCCTCCGAGCTGCATGTATCTCCTGAGCTGGGACCTGACCCTAGCCAGTACTTCTACGGGATTGAAGGGCTTCGTGATATAGTCGTCGGCGCCGATATTCAAACCCAACACCTTGTCCGTGTCTTCTCCCTTTGCAGTAAGCAGTATGATGGGGATGTTGTTCAGCTCGCGTATTTTTACCATTGCCGTAAGACCGTCCATCTCAGGCATCATGATATCCATCAGGACAAGGTGGATATCGTTGCTCCTGATGACCTGGAGCGCTTCTTTTCCGTTGTATGCTTCAAAAGTATTGTAATTTTCCGAAGACAGGTAGATTTTCAAAGCCGATACTATGTCTTTCTCGTCGTCGCATATCAGGATATTGTACATTCAGCTCATCCTCCAATACAATTATGCATACAGCAGCATTAAAAACCAATTAGGAAATTTCTTAAGATTTCATTAAGATGCATGTATAATATCAGGATACCATAATGCATAAACCGGGATTAATTTTGAATAAATTTTCAATTATAAGTTGACAAACATCCGAAAATAATTTATATTTATACATAAAACAGCTAATAAAATGCATAAGTATTCATCAACAGGAGGATTAAAGAATATGAAAAAGACTGTTTCATTGTTGCTTGTTGTTATGCTAATTGCCATTACCCTTGCCGGATGCGGAGCAAAGAAAAGCTCCGGGGTCAAGGTCATCGACATTCAACTGACACAGGAGGAATACGCTTTTGGCGTTGACAAGAATCAGCCGGAACTTCTCGAGGCAGTAAACAAGTTTATAAGCAAGATCAAGTCTGACGGAACTTTGGACAGTATCCTCAATAAATACTTCGGGGACGGGAAACCCGAACCTGTTGCTTCCGCAGAGCTTGATCCGAGCAAGGATCAGCTGGTGGTTGCCACCAATGCCGCTTTCCCGCCCTTTGAATACATGGAAGGCGACAAATACTACGGCGTGGATATGGAAATCGCAGCCCTTCTTGCAAAGGAACTGGGAAAGGAACTGGTCATAAGCAACATGGAATTTGCCGCCGTTTGCCTTTCGGTAGGTCAAAGCAAGGCTGACATTGCAATGGCCGGGCTGTCCATCACGGAAGACAGGAAAGAACTGGTCAATTTCAGCGACAAATACTATGATGCCGCTCAGAAACTCGTAGTCAAGGCAGACGATAAAACATTTGACAATGCGAAAACCAGTGAAGATGTCGAAGCAATATTATCAAAACTGGACAAGAAAACCAGGATCGGCGTACAAACCGGAACCACGGGCCAGCTTTATGTTGAAGGGGACGAAGACTGGGGATTTGAAGGTTTCAATGTAACTTGCGTAGGTTACTCATCAGGCTCTCTCGCAGTCCAGGATATGCTGAACGGAAACATCGATTATGTGATAATCGACGAAGCGCCTGCGGAAATCATAGCAAAGACGTTTAACGAACTCAACTGATATAAATCGTTTAATGGTCAATGATAAAACTACTGAAAAATTCCGCCGTTCAGCCTCTTCCATAAGAAAAGACGGCCTTACGGCAGAACTTTTTCAGTAGTTTTTCTGTAATTGCTAAAATAAAAGACAACCTGTTATAATATAGAATAAAAATTCATAAAGGAAATGTTATGGGAAGCTTTGCAAAAAAGGTCGAAAAATTCTGGGAAGTATTTTATGAACACGGCGGCTACACAAGGGTACTTACAGGACTTCGGAACACGTTTTATATCGCGGTGGCCGGCCTTGTGATAGGCATAATCATAGGTACAATAATAGCAATCATAGCGGTATCACCCAAGTATAAGAGACTGCCCAGGATCTTAAACAGAATTTGCAGATTGTACGTTGGATTTTTCAGGGGATCTCCCATGGTCGTCCAGCTTCTGCTGTTCTATTTTGTTTTGCTGCCGCTGTTCGGGTCAAGAATGACTCCCCTGTCTGTATGTATGCTGGTTTTTGGATTGAACAGCGGGGCTTATGTATCCGAGATCATGCGCGGCGGCATAATGTCGGTCGATCCCGGACAGATGGAGGCAGCCCGCGCGCTGGGACTCAGCTATTGGGTTTCCATGCTTAAAGTAGTCGTACCCCAGGCAGTGAAAAATATAATCCCCACCCTTGGCAATGAATTCATAGTGCTCATAAAGGAAACTTCCATCGTAAGCTTTGTAGGGGCTTCCGATTTGTACGTGGCGTTCAGCTATATCGGCTCCAATACCTATGAGTTCATGGTGCCATACCTTGTCATGGCGCTGATATACATTGTCCTGGTTGCGATTATCGCTTTGATTGTCAAAATGATCGAAAGGAGCCTGAGAAAAAGTGATAGACGTAATTGACTTAAGGAAGCGGTATGGCGACCTGGAAGTGCTCAAGGGTATAACCACCACTATCCGCGAATGCGAAAAGGTTGTTATAATAGGTCCTTCCGGGAGCGGTAAGAGCACTTTTCTGCGCTGCCTGAATTGTCTCGAGGATCCGACAGGCGGCGAGATAATATTCGAAGGCGTCAATATTGCAGATATGAGGGTCGACATAAACATCCACAGGCGCCGTATGGGCATGGTTTTTCAGCAGTTTAACCTGTTTAACAACAAGAACGTCATAGAAAACATCATGCTGGCCCCGGTCTATATCAGGACGCAGGAACTCAGGGCCAAAAAGATAAAAAATTTTTTCATAAGGATAAGGAACCTGTTCACGTCCAATAAAAAGGAGCTTTACGAGATAAACACAACAAAAGCTAAAATAATAGAGGAGGCTAAGGAGCAGGCCCTGAAACTGCTGAGGAGGATAGGTCTCGAGGATAAGGCTTACGTATACCCGTCCACCCTTTCAGGCGGGCAGAAGCAGAGGATAGCAATTATCCGCTCCCTTGCCATGAACCCGAAAGTGATCCTGTTCGACGAGCCGACCTCAGCCCTTGACCCGGAAATGGTAGGCGAAGTCCTGGACCTTATCAAACAGCTTGCAGACGAAGGAATGACCATGGTCATAGTGACCCATGAAATGGGGTTTGCAAGGAAGGTTGCAACCAGGGTACTCTTTATGGACGAAGGGCAGATTGTGGAGGAAAATACTCCCGAAGAACTGTTTTCAAACCCTAAGCATCCGAGAACAAAGGAGTTTCTGTCAAAAGTGCTCTCGGTGCATTAAAAAAGCAAGGGTTTGCAATTTTGTTGCATTTTCCCGGATAATCATTGTATAATATAATCGATTATTTTAATACATCAGTCAGGAGCTGGAAGGATGTTCACTTTTTCTTGCTGATAATGTAGCATAATATAATAATTCTATTGTGCTTGCACTTGATGCAGGAAAGTTGACTGTGCCTTCCAATCATTATATGTTCCTTATTGCAGACCTTTATGGGCTTGTTATGTCATATTTGATTAAGCCGCAGGAGTTGACTTTCCTGCGGCTTTTGAATTATTCCGCCTGAGCTGTACGCATGACTGCCATAAAGCGGCGTGCCTGCATGCGATTTAAGCGCAGCACGGACAGCGGAGCGATCCAGGATATACATGAAACATCAATACAGAGGAGGATCATATGTCATTGATAAAAATATCGGACCTGACTTTTGCTTATGAAGGCACCTATGACAATATTTTCGAAAACGTATCATTCCAGATAGATACCGACTGGAAGCTCGGCTTTATCGGCAGGAACGGCAGGGGGAAGACCACATTCCTGAACCTGCTGATGGGAAAGTATGAGTACAGCGGAACCATTACTGCTTCGGTGAACTTTGAGTATTTCCCGTATCCGGTGCCGGATAAGAAACTGGATACCATCGAGGTGATAAACTCTATCTGGTCAGGGTACGAGCCCTGGGAACTGAAAAAGGAACTGTCACTTCTTGAGGTCGACGAAAATGTCCTCTACAGACCATTCAAAACACTGAGCAACGGGGAGCGGACCAAGATCCTGCTTGCAATACTGTTCCTTAAGGAAAACAGTTTCCTGCTGATTGACGAACCCACCAACCATCTTGATCTTGCAGGAAGGGAGACGGTAGGCAGGTATCTCAACGGGAAAAAAGGATTTATCCTGGTTTCCCATGACAGGGCATTTCTTGATAACTGCGTTGACCATATCCTTTCAATAAACAGGGCGAATATTGAAATACAGAAAGGGAACTTTTCTTCCTGGTGGGCGAATAAGCAGGCGCTGGACAATTTCGAGCTTAAGGAAAACGAAAAACTGAAAAGAGACATAAAGAACCTGAAAGAAGCAGCAAAACGTACGGCAGAATGGGCTGACAGGGCCGAAGCTTCGAAGATCGGCATCAATCCGTACAGGGAAGAAAAAAGCATTGGCCGGCGGCCCTATGAAGGCAGCAAATCAAAGAAAATGATGAAGCGCGCCAAGGCTATCGATACGAGGATTCAGGCTGCCATAGATGAAAAATCAAAGCTCCTGAAAAACATCGAGATCACGGAAAACCTAAAAATTGCCCAGCTTCAGTATCACTCCAACCGTCTTGTCGCCCTGGAGAATGTTTCGGTCTGCTATGACGACAGGACAGTATGCGACAATATCAGTTTCACCGTGGAACAGGGTGACAGGATAGCGCTCCGGGGAAAGAACGGATCAGGCAAGACAAGCATTATAAAGCTGATATGCGGGGAAGACGTCGCCTATTCCGGACGCTTTTACAAAGGCAGCCAGCTGCTCATATCATATGTACCGCAGGATACGTCTTTCCTAACTGGGAACCTGTCCGATTACGCCTGTGAGAATTCC
>DUSJ01000069.1 GCA_012842645.1 Clostridiaceae bacterium
CTGGTTTGGAGCCAGGGAGGCTGAGATGTTCTCGCTCGGGTCGTAATCGACATCGAAGCTGATGGAGAAATTCCTGGCCGTTATATTCTGGTATGCCCTTAACAGACGGGCATCGTATTCGTCAGTTGCAGGATCATAAGTGATCCCTTCCTGGATTCCGAGTTTTTCCGCCATCGACATGAAATCGGCGCTCGACATATATTCACCGTATTCGTCCATCATCGTGAACAGCCTTATGCCTGAAGGGGTGCTTCCGTTTAGCGTATACCCGTCTACATGGCCGAAAGTCTTGTCAAGAACTCCGTCGCCGTCGCTGTCCATGATCCCTTCGTTTAATGCCATGGCAAAAGTTCTTACGAACTCGTTCATTTTTCTCTGGTAATATGGAATGCCCTTGCAATCCGGGGAATTTTCCCCGTTGAGCCCCGGAAGCCCGTCGTTGCCGTCGCGCATGTCTATATATGCCTTAAGTTCCCCCGACTTCAGGTTCAGCTTGTTTCCGTCTTCCCAGGATACATCAAAAAGGTTATCAATATCTTCTTCGTTAAGCTTTTGCTCCCTGCTTTCACACTTGAGATGGCAGACCGTATTATGGTCGACCAATGCCTTTCCGCTTATGGTGACGACAAACCGGGTCTCTTTTTCGCCGTTTGGCAGTTTCAGCCCAGTTTCAACTTCATATGCGTTTATATTGACCAGCTTTGAGAGCTTGTCCACAAGGTAATCCCTTTTGTCCCTCAAATCATTTGCCTTGTTCCCCATTACCTCCACGTTATATATCTGGAGATTAAGCTCCCTTATCTGGTCTGCAAGGTTATTTATTTCCTCCACCTTGGCATTGACCATCTGGTTGAGGTCTTCCTGCAGCAGGTCAAAATGTTTCGCCACACTGTTGAAGTACTTGGCGACGGAAACAGCTTTTTCCTTAACCATGGCCCGGACAGACAGATCGGACGGGTTTGTCGACAATGTCTGCAGAGCGCTGAAGAAATCACTGATGATCTTCGTATATCCATTTTCGCTCGGTTCATTGTATATGGTCTGCATGTCCTCGATGATCGTCGCCTTGACGCTCCACTCGCCGTAGTACTGGGCTTCGCCCCAGTACTTTTCATTCAGGTATATATCCCGTACTCTTTCCACACCGATGACATCCGAACCGGTACCCAACATTCCGGTGCCATTGGCCACAAGCAGGGGATGGGCTGCAGTCTGGACAAGCATCTGCCTTGAATAACCGGGAGTGTTGACATTGTCCACGTTATGGGCCACATTGGCCATTCCCCTTTGTGCGGAGTAAAGGCCCCGCATCGCTATTTCCAAACCCATGTAAGTAGTATTGTTCATTCAATCACCCTGCCTTTACTTAGCACCCATCCGGTACATAATGGTCTCAAGCATATCGTTTACTACTTCAATGACTCTCGCATTGGCATTATATGCGTACTTGAACTTGATCATATTGGTCATTTCCTCATCAAGGGAAACCCCCATGACTGACTGGCGGTTGGCATCGGCCTGGTTTACCAGGTTTTCATAGCTGCTTTGCATATTGGCAGCCTCGTAGCCCTTGTTGCCGATTTCGAGGATTATGTTCTGGTAGTATGTATCAAGGCTCAGGACCTTGTTGTTGCCGGTAATGAGACTCTTGTTCCTGAGGCCTGCTATAGCCAGGGCTATCCTGTTGTCGCCGTTCGCATCCTCCGTCGAAGCCGCGATGTTGTTCAGGTCTTTCAGCGCATCGCTTACCTTAATATTCCCAATGCTGATGGGCAGTGTCGATTCAATGGCTTCGAAGAACAGTCCCCCGTCATCGCCCCTTAATGTTTTCCCTGAAAGGTGCAGGTAATTTACCTCGCGGGCCATTATATTGATCAGGGCGTTTATTTGCTTGCGCACGGTGGAGATAATGTTCAGGCTGTCAGGAATGGTCGTCATCTTCTTATTTACGTCTGAGTTAATATCGGAGGACATTTTTATTATGAGCCTTTCCACATCTGTTTCGTTAGTGATATCATACAGGCTGCCGCCGGTCTTTTCGGTGATTGCGTTCCACCCTTTTCCCCCGGATCCGCCATCGTAATGGTAGACTGAACTGGTCGCGACAGAAACGGTTATCCCGCTCTTCGTAAACCTCTTCGCATATTCGGCGATATCCGCTTCGTCGGTTACCGTATCACCATTGATGCTTTCGTTGGTAAAAACAAGGAGATACTTGTTTACGTCTTCCTTGTAATTGTAGTTTTCAACGGCATCTATGACATCCCCGAAGTTATTTCCTGAGACTGTATCGGCAGTAAGGGCCATGACCGCGCTGATAAGCGAGCCGGTGTCCTTGCCGTAATTGGCGCTACTGACCGCTGCCGATCCTCCGAAAGTCACAAGCCTGAAATTATAATCCAGCCCCCTGTTTTTAATATCGTTCACGAAGGCGGATATCTGGGCCTTAATCTTGTCAAGGTTCGCTGAATTGGAAGCCGAGAGATCGACAGCTATGGTTATATCGCTCGTGGTGTTGGGCAGACCGTTTTCATAACTGTCTTCGGCTCCGCTTACTTCGCCCCTTGCTTCAAGCAGGCCTTTTATTACTCCTTGCCCGACGTCTATTGGAATAATATCGCCGGAGCGGGTCTTTAGCATGGGTGTGTAAAACTGCGAAAGGTCCTTGTTGGGAACCGCAATGAGATCTGTCTGCTCGCCCTTGCTTACCAGGAAGTATCCGCCAACAATGATATCCATACTGCCGTCGCTGGTCTCCCATGTCTCGATCTTGACCAGCCTGGCCAGCCTGTCACACAGTTCATTTCTCTGGTCGTAATAGTCATTCGGGAGATTTCCCGCAGCTTCGGCGCTCATGATCTTGACATTGAGGGCTGCTATTTTTTTGGTTATTTCATTGACCTCATCGATCCTGACTTTAATTTCATTGTTGATGTCAGCCTGAAGCTTGTTCAGCTGTGTCCCCAGCCGGTTCAGGTATTGCGCCAGGGAGTCGGCTCTCTGCTTGACAAGAGCGCGGACAGTAAGGCTTTCGGGAGCCTTGCTGAGCTCCTGGAACGAATCCCAGAAATTGTTCAGGACAACCTGGAAACCCTCCTCGATGGGTTCCCCGAAGATGGACTGCAGGTCAACAATAGCCTTGCTCCGGCTTTCCCAGTATCCGAGTTTGTTGACCTCGGTACGGTAAATATTATCACTGAAGATATGGCGGATCTGCCTGATCTGCTGCACATCGGTACCCATCTCAACGTACCAGTTCCCGTACCTCCTGGTGGCAGCCGATACCATTACCGCGCTTTGGCGGGAGAAGCCGGGTGTGGCAAGGTTCGCCACGTTATGACCAGTAACCTCAAGGGCTTTCTGGTTGGCAGTCAGGCCTGATACAGCAGTATCAAAACCAAAAAAACTGATGGACATTTTTACCTCCTGGTTAATACCTTACGTCAAGCAGGCTCCTGTTTCCGCCGCTGGAGACCTCGGTCCCGCCCCTGCCATATACAGGCGCTGAATGCGCCGGACCGGCAATAAGCTGGATGCTGAAATCCAGGTACTTTATGGCGTTCTCTGTCAGTCTCTGGTTGATACCATTCCTTGCTTTTATTTTCCCGATAAGGTCCAGCATCTTTTCACGGATTTCCCCAAGCCGGCTTTTGTATGGTTCTTCAGCCATCTGTTTCAGCTTTTCTATGGTAAGCTGCCCGGGATCCATACCGTATTCTTCAGCCATTTCGCTTATTATCTGTTCCCTGGCCTGGCCAAGCTTCATAGCCCTGTCAGTTAGGTCCTTTTCCTTTTCTGTTATATTCGCTACCTCCGCCGCGTCGTTCCTGACAAGGGCGTCGGTCTTTTCCACGGCTATCTTAAGTATTTCCTGGTAAGTTCTATACTCGTACTGCAATATCTTAACAATATTTTCTGTAAGCATTTCACCCGGCATCATCAACAACTCCTTTGGTGAATGACGTTTTTCATCTTATTTATCGGCATAAACTAAAAACGGAATAACCTTTCGGTTATTCCGTTTTTCCTGTTACGGCTAAATCTTTCTTGTCTGCAACGCTTCCACTATTTTTTCCGCAACGTCCGATGCTTTTACAGAATACTGGCCCCGTTCTATTTTTTGCCTGAGCTCGTCTACCTTGTCCTGTCTTACGTCGGGAATCTGTTTCAGAGCCTTCATCACATTGGTAAAGTCCTTGGCTGTCCCGGATATTGAAAACTCATCCTTTTTCGCCGATGTCTCCCCAACTCTGTAAGGCTTGCTGATTTTGCCGGTATTTCCGTAGACACCGGATACCTTGGGAATCTCTCCCCAGATCTTCATGGTTTACCTCTCCTATATTCATCGCATTTGCTGGAACTTTTCAGCCATTATTCTTTTGTGAGATGAGAGCAATTGCCCTGATATGTTTTATATCGTCAGCAATCAGCTGCTACTTAACAGGTTTTTTTATTTCCCGATATCAATGTCATGCATGCAAATCAATACTTGTCTTCCCTGGTTTCTTTCCTTTCTCCATGCATGTAGCGCAGTCCGGCATTATCTTTCGTATCGGACGATCTTTGCAAAGCGTCGTTCAGAGTCTTTCCCATCCTTATCATATCAGCCGCCAGTTTCTTTGAACAGGCCACGCAAA
>DUSJ01000070.1 GCA_012842645.1 Clostridiaceae bacterium
GCGAATGAGGCCTGAGCGCATAATCGTCGGAGAAGTGCGCGGGGGGGAGGCCTTAGACATGCTGCAGGCGATGAATACGGGGCATGACGGCTCTATGTCCACAGGTCATGCCAATTCAACAGCGGACATGCTTTCACGGCTGGAAACCATGGTCCTCATGGCCGCTCCCCTGCCCCTGGAAGCCATAAAGAAACAGATAGCTTCGGCCCTTGATATAATTATTTTCCTCGCAAGGCTTAGGGACTATACAAGAAGGACTCTCGAGATAACCGAAGTCGTCGGCTATAAGGACGGCGATATAGTGCTCAACCCGCTTTTCGTTTTCGAGGAGACGGGAGAGGACTCAAAAGGTATGGTCCTGGGTTCCCTGAAACGCACTGGAAATCCTTTGATAAACAGGCAGAAAGCGAAGCAGAGGGGGATTGAAATTGAATAATGACGCGGGCCGGGAGCTTTGCCGGTACGATACATATAAAATGAAGCACAACGAATTCATTATAACTCTTGCAGCCGCCATGGCAACATGCTTCCTCGTGGGGTTAATTTTCTATGAAAACCTGCTGCTGTCGGCGATTTTGTCTCTTGCCGGCATCCTGTACATCCCGTTCCGGAAAAGGGAACAGATAGTAAAAAGAAAAAACGCGTTAAACCTCCAGTTCAAGGATGCCCTGTACTTCATATCCTCGGCGCTTTCGGCGGGAAAATCATTGGAATCGGCTGTAATGGATGCGGGCAGGGCTATACGGGGCATATACCCCGACCCGGAGTGCGATATCGTGGCGGAGCTTGAGATCATGAACAGAAGGCTGCTGATGAACGAACCCGTGGAAAAGATTTTCATGGAGCTGGCCGAGAGAAGCGGGATCGAGGATATAAAAAGCTTCGCACAGGTTATCATGATATCGAAGCGAGCGGGAGCGAACCTGGTGGAAGTCATAAAGAACACGTCGGAAACCATCCGCGAGAAGATCGAAATACGCCAGGACATAGAAAACCTCATCGCAGGGAAAAAGCTGGAGCAGAAAATACTTGGTGTAATGCCCTTCGCAATGGTCCTGTTCATGAAAACAGGCTCGGACTACCTGGAACCGCTTTTCAGTACGGCTTACGGACGCGTGATAATGACAGTTTCTCTGATCATGATCCTGACAGGTCAGTTTATTGCCCATAAAATAACCAATATCGAGGTTTAGTCCAATGACCATAGTTAACGGAGCGCTTCTTCTGATCTTTATATTGGTGTTCGCCATATGCCACGGTGTTTATTCAAAGAGACTCGCCGGTTTCTTTGAACCTCTTGACATAAAGGATTACCCGTACAAGGCTTTTCTCCCGGCCTGCCTCGGGATCGTCTAAACCCTGAAGCTTTCAGGAAAGGGCAGGTACCAGACAAGGCTGAACCAGAAAATATCCCTGCTTTACGGGAACCGGTTCATGGCCTACTACAACAAGGTCCACTGGTCGGTAAAGGTGTTCTGCCTGTTCCTGGGCCTGATTATAAACTCGTTCATCTGTTTTGCCGGCGGCATCGGGTACCAGTCCCTGGTGATCATCCCTGCATCGGGAATCGGCCTGTTTTTCCTGGCCGACAAAAACCTGGACGACCTGTACCGGGAAAGGAAGTTACGGCTCGAAAGGGATTTCCCCGACTTTATAAGCAAGCTGGTGCTCCTTATAAACGCCGGGCTTAATGTAAGGCAGGCTATCGAGCGAATCGCTTCTGAAGGCAGCAAGGATTCGCCGTTATACCAGGAACTGCGGACGATGGTCCTGGATATCCAGTCAGGGATGCTCGAGGATGAAGCCTATGCGGCTTTTTCGGAAAGATGCAGGATCAAGCAGTTTACCAACTTTGTGAGCATCATCCGTCAGAACATGAAACTCGGCGGCAGCCAGATGCTTTTCGAACTGAAAAGGCTGGGGACAGAATGCTGGGAGATGAGGAAGAATGTTGCCAGACAGCTGGGAGAAAAGGCATCCTCAAAACTCATGCTGCCGCTGGCCATAATGTTCCTGGCCATTATCCTCATCTGCGTAGCTCCGGTCATCCTTGAATTCAGGAGTGTATTCTGATGGGCACGAAGAAATCTTTAAGCGTTAAGGGCAGTTTTACAATCGAGTTCGTGATCCTTATACCCCTGGTTTTCGCCTGCGTTTTCGCGTGTATTAACGTATTCCTCGTGTTCTACCAGAAGACCCTTATCCAGAACATAGCTGAGGAAGCGGCGCAAAGCCTGTCACGGCAATGGGGCTACAACCCGCTGCCTTTGGACGAACTTGCCACCGGCGTTTATAAAAGGGAGACCTATGAATCGCGGGAAACCTACTGGCACCTGAAGCTCTGGAACAACGGAAAAAAGGAGGAGCAGGCTGAAAGCAGGATAATGACAGGGCTTGACAGCCTCGGTATCCTTAAGCCAAAACTGAAACGTCCTATCAGGGTTAACGTGGACTTCAGGCCGGGACTGCCGTCGGAAGTGACAGTGGAAGTAGAAATATCCTACACAGCGCCGGGGCTTGGACTATTGAAACTTTTCGGTGCCGGCGATTATGTGACTGTGAAGGGAGAGGCGAGATCGGCGGTATACGACTCAAAGGACATGATAAACAATGCCGACTATGTCTACCAGATCATCAGGGAAACAAAAGTATTTAAGAAAATAATGGCAAAGATCAATACGGTAAAAGAGAAACTTAATTCTATTATAAACAGGGAATAGGTAAAAGTATGTTGTCCAGGCAAAAAGGCAGTGTGACGGTCTTTCTCTGTATCGTCCTTGCGGCGCTGATACCGCTGTCGTGCATACTGATCGATGTATACCGTTACTTCCTCGCTGTGTCGCAGGCAAAAACAGCCTTGAAGATATGCAGCGAGTCCATCCTGGCCGCTTACGACAGGCGGCTGAAGGAGCAGTACGGTTTTTTCGCCATGTACCCGAGGGACGCGGAGGCCATGGAAAAAGAGATATACGAGCTCCTGTCCCGGAACCTCAACTGCGGGGCAGGAGCAGACGGGGTGACCGATCTTTACGGTTTCTCGGTAAGAAAAGTAGATGTTATCCCGTTCTATAACCTCAGCGAACCCTATGTCCTTGAACAGCAGGCCGTGGAGTTCATGAAATACCGGGCACC
>DUSJ01000071.1 GCA_012842645.1 Clostridiaceae bacterium
GGCGATCTTACGGAAACTTGATTTTTCAAGGGTGCAGTTTGAAAAGGACATGTCCGGGTTCAGCGAAGGCCAGAAAAAGAAAGTCCTGATCGCCAGGAGCCTGTGTGAAAAAGCCCATATGCATGTCTGGGACGAACCCCTGAACTATATCGATGTGTTCTCAAGGATGCAGATAGAGGAACTGCTCCTTTCATATAAACCGACCATTCTGTTTGTGGAGCATGACGATACTTTCTGTAAGAACATTGCCAATAAATTAATATCGTTATAGATATGACTGCTGGTTGCAGCAAATGACTGATATTACCTGCAAGAATTCCAATAATTTTTTGCATATAACAGCATCAGGATAATTGTATTTAATGGCAAAATAGGTTACAATGTCAATAATATACGCTGAGTCATCAACATGATGAAGCGATAAAGAATCGAAGCAGATAAATGGAGGGAAACAGGAATGAAAAAGATAATCAGCATTTTACTGACCATTTGCCTTCTATCGATGATGTTTGCCGGCTGCGGATCAGGATCGGGAGATGTCATCAAGATTGGCGTATATGAGCCGTCTTCAGGTGACAACGGAGCCGGAGGCAAGCAGGAGATTCTGGGCATAGAGTTTGCGAACACCGTTAAAAACACGGTCGAAATCGGCGGTAAGACTTATAAGATTGAGCTCGTGATAGTTGATAACGAGTCTTCCAACGACAAGGGACCGTCGGCGGCTGCCAAGCTTGTGAGTGAAAAAGTTTCCATCGCTCTCGGCTCTTATGGCTCCAGTGTCTCGATTGCTGCCAGCGACGTCTTCAAGAACGCAGGTATCCCTGTAATTGGAGTTTCCTGCACCAACCCCCAGGTCACGGAAGGCAATACGCACTATTTCCGCATCTGCTATCTCGATCCGTTCCAGGGGACAGTCCTGGCAAACTTCGCAGTTGATGAGTTCAACGCCAAGAAAGCCTACATACTGACAAAGCTTGGCGACGATTACTCAGTAGGTCTTGGAAATTACTTCAAAAAAGCGTTCGAAGCTCTCGGAGGAACGGTCATCGAAGAGACCTTCCAGGGCGGCAACAGCGACTTTACGGCATACCTGACCACAGCAGTCAACAACAATGTTGATGTCATCTTCGCTCCTACTTCCACAGAAGCTGCCGCTCTTATAATCGAGCAGTCCATTTCCCAGGGAGTAAACATTCCGCTTCTGGCAGGAGATACATGGGACAGCTCGGTTATTCTCAATGCCGCAAAGGGATCCAATGCAAGGATATATGTTTCCACTTTCTTTGACGAAGGAGACAACACTGCGCTGGGTTCCCAGTTCGTCAAGGACTTCAAGAAATGGCTCAACGACAATCCTGAGAAGCTGAAGAACAATGGCGGCAACGACATAGTCGCAGCAGTATCCGCCCTCGGTTACGATGCTTACATGGTTGCCGTAAAAGCTATTGAAAAAGCCCAGAGCACCGATCCGAGAAAAATAAACGAAGTTCTGTGGGATGTGACACATACCGGCGTTACCGGTGACATAGCCTTCGATGAAATCGGCGACGCTATTCGTAACGTGGCATACATCAAGGCTGTCAACACTTCAGACGCTTCATGGAAATTCATTGCTATCCAGAGCGTAGACAACTGATTTGTTATTGATATAATTAAAAATAAGCTTTAGCAATGACGGACGGGGGATATACAGCCCCCGTCGCGTCAAATCATTAATATGAAATAGCCTTGGACGACTCATGAGGGTTTGATATGTTATTTATCGATGTTTTCTTAAGCGAAGCCGTAAGATCTGTGAAGAATTTTATTGACACAAATCTTCCCTACATACTGGCCGGTATTTCGGTCGGAGGACAATATGCGCTTATAGCCATTGGCTATACCATGGTCTACGGGATATTAAGGCTTATTAACTTTGCCCATGGCGATATATTCATGTTCGCGGGTTTTGCGATGGTGTACCTGGCAGCCTGGGCTCCTCTTTATGTCGCAATACCGCTGGTATTAATAATAACCGTGCTTCTCGGGTTTATCGTCGAACGGGTAGCTTACAAGCCGCTTAGATCTGCTCCGCGAATGTCGGTAATGATCAGCGCCATTGGAGTATCCTATCTTCTCCAGAACCTGGCATGGTACCTGACGAGCGGACTTGCCAGACAATATCCTGTGATACCGTGGATCAGCAATTCTGTCGATATCGGATCTGCCACGACGAAGATTGTTACCCTGATCACGCCTGTTCTGACATTCGTGCTGGTGGTTGCACTGGTCATGCTGATAAAGCATACGAAGATCGGCATGGCAATGCGCGCCCTTGCCAAGGATTTTGAGACCAGCCAGCTGATGGGGATCAGGATAAATACGGTGATAAGCATAACGTTTATCATCGGTTCGTTTTTGGCAGCCATAGGCTCTCTTCTTTACTTTACCAACTATACTTCCGTAACGCCGATATCCGGCGCCATGCCTGGTCTCAAGGCCTTTGTGGCCGCGGTGTTCGGAGGGATAGGCAGCATACCGGGAGCTGTTATAGGAGCCTTTATAATAGGCATATGCGAAAACATAATCAAAGGTCTTGGCTGGACAACGTTTTCCGATGCCTTCACATTCGCGCTGCTGATCATAATCCTTATTGCAAGGCCCACCGGTTTGTTCGGCGAGAAATCTACAGATAAGGTATAGGTGGTGGATATGGCTGACAAAAAAGTGCACAGTTTCATAGTAAAGAACCGCGTTACCATAATAATGGTCGTTTTATTGTTTGCAGCGCTTTTTATCCTCGAAAAAATCCTGCCCCCTTCATCGATGTTTTTTGTTGTACTGAAAAAGGGTGCCATATACGCCCTGGTGGCAGTGTCGATGAATCTTCTCAACGGGTTCACCGGGCTTTTCTCGCTCGGGCAGGCAGGATTTATGCTTATAGGAGCATATACATACGCTATATTCACCATTCCTCCCGAGGCAAGGGATAC
>DUSJ01000072.1 GCA_012842645.1 Clostridiaceae bacterium
AAGGCATAAATTGATTATATTTAACAGATCCGATGACGGCAGCGACAGGGACCTGAAAAAAAGAATCCTTGCGGATATAAAAAAACTGATGACCGATGGGGAAGACTGCCTGGAATCAGCAAATGCTCTTGCAAGGCCGATCAGGGAAATCCATGACGGGTATAAACCCTTGTATGACAGTTGGGTAAAGGCTAAAAACGATTATGATAACCTGCAGAAACAACTGAATGAATTATCAAATCAAATAACCGGGAAAGAAGCTGAACTGGCCAGGGTAAAGGACAAAATTGATAAGGCCCCGGAGGGAGAAGCCCAGTCCCTCGAACTTGACAAGCAGGCCTTAGAGGCGGAAATCTCAGATCTGAAAGAAACTTATGCCCATACCAGCAACTCATGTAATAATGCCTGCCAGGAGTACATCTCCCTTGACGAAAAAATCAGTACCCACAGGACCAAATTGACAGAATACCTGTCAGAGGCAGTATATGAATTGCATCATGTGAAAGAATACAGCGAAACCGGTAAAAATGAAGCTCTTCGCCTTCTTGACAATATTTCGCGGCATATCACCTATCATAATGACGTTATAAAACTCATCGACGAACTGACGCCGAAGCTTGGCGAACTTGAGAAGGAAAGCCAGTACCTGCTGGACGAAGCAAAAAGTCATGACAGCGCCGTATCGGACCAGATTACCGGATCGCTTGAGGTCCAGCTCAAATCCATGCAGGTTTCTTCTCTGTCCGATATAAGGGGTAAGCTCTCGGCCAACCTGACCAGGCTCGAAGCATGGAAAAACGCAGTACAGAACTATACTTCCGTTATGGATAAGGTTATCAGGGAGCTGGACAGTTCCTGCAGGGAAGCGGCTGCGGCAATGGAGAAACCTTTCGAGAAGACCTGGCAGGGCTATTATGGCTATCATAATGCAAAATCAGCTTTCCAGGACCTTGAGACGGCTCTTGCGGACCTAAAGAGCCTTGAAGAAATGAAGGGGTATTTCGATATCCCGGAAATTTTACTTGAACCCGAGGTGACCAGCGAGGAATCAAAAGCCTTTGAAAAGTGGTTCAACAAGAGGTATTACGGTATTGAACCGCCAAAGGAAAACCCGGAAGAGAAAGGACTTGAGGAAGTGCGCAGCGGTGTTGGAGATTTTGCGGAAGACATCGGCAGGCAGGGCAAAGGCTTAACTTTTCCCGGGGACGAAAACAATAACAGCCTAACGTATATTATTGAAAGGTATTACCAGCTGCCGTCATACAAGGGGGAGACCAGCTCGGATGACGCTCTTGAGGTCATAGGAAAAGAGATACAGGAATCCATGGAAAACCAGGCTGTCAGGTTGAGTCCCTTCGAAAAACCGGTCATGGGGCTGGATACGGTAAATGAAAGCGAAAAGGGCTTTTTCGAGTATGAACTTGAGCGCATCAGGGAGCTTCTGAAAATAATAGGAGATATGTTGTCCCGGGGACTGGAGAGCATCATCGAAAGCCTGTATGTGAATGAATATATTTTATCAGCATTCAAATGCGCCACGACGACTGACAGGCCGGAACATGATATAGGCTGGGGAAGGCCGCTGGATAAAACGTTTTTCAGGAAGGCTGAAGTAGAGTACATACTGTTCGGGAAAGAATCGGAAAAACAGAATATCGGCTGCGCCCAAAGAAGCATTTTCGCCATCAGGCTTGTTTTCAACCTCCTGCATGTTTATACCGACCCGGGAAAAGTGGCTGCATCCCTGTCGCTGGCGACAGCCATAGCGGGATGGACAATTTTTGGCGTTCCCATAGTCCATAATTTCATCCTGATTGCATGGGCAGGGATGGAGTCGTATGTGGACACGGAATTCCTCCTGCAGGGCAAATCGGTGCCTCTCATAAAAACATCAGCATCCTGGTTCCTTGGGGCGAACAACCTGAAGAAATACCTGCTAAATGGTGTCAAGGATTTTGTGAAAGATAAGATTGAGTCGGCAACCGACCAGGCATCCCAGGCTGTCCGGGAAACTGTCACGGGCTTCATCAACGGCAAGATAGACGAACTGCTCGCGCCCATCGAAAAAGGAATGACCGGTATTCTGGGCGAGGCCGGCCAGGAAGGACAGGTCGAAATAGACAACCTGCTGAATTCAATGGGGACGACATTTTTGAACAACCTTTCCT
>DUSJ01000073.1 GCA_012842645.1 Clostridiaceae bacterium
AGGATGTACAGGGTCGCCCACTGGCTTCACGAGCGCGGTTTTTATTTCATTGCCCGTGCTGTCTCCCAGCTTGCCCGGCACAAGTACGGGATAGAGATCCATCCGGGGGCGAAAATCGGTAAGTGTCTTTTCATCGATCACGGCATGGGCGTTGTGATAGGAGAGACAGCCGAGATCGGGGATTACTGCACCATATACCATGGCGTGACCCTCGGCGGAACCGGAAAGGATAAAGGCAAACGTCATCCTACCGTCGGGAACAACGTGCTTATCAGCGCAGGGGCCAAGATACTCGGTCCCATGGTTATTGGTGATAATGCCAAGATTGGTGCCAACGCTGTCGTTCTGACCGAAGTTGAACCCGACACTACCGTGGTGGGGGTCCCCGGTAGAGCGGTCAAGCGCGCCGGGCAGAGGATCAGGCAAAGTTTTGAACTGGACCAGATACATATACCCGACCCGGTTTCCCAGGAGCTTTGCAAGCTCCGCGCTGAGATTGACAGGCTGAAAAACGAGCTTAATGTGTATAAGGAAGCGTTCGAGGAAATAAAGAAAAAGTACTGTCCGGATCTGAAAACGGAAGCCGAAACGGGAGAAGAAGTACAGGCCGATTGCCGGGGAAAGGCGGATAAGGCCGAAAATAAGGAGTGATAATGTGAAAATATATAATACGCTTACAAGGCAGAAGGAAGAGTTTGTCCCGCTGGAGCCGGGGAAAGTCAAGATGTACAGCTGCGGTCCGACCGTATATAACTATGCCCATATAGGAAACCTGAGGACTTACATTTTCATGGATATCCTCAGGAAAACCCTGAAATACAACGGTTATGAACTCCAGAGCGTGATGAATATCACGGACGTGGGCCATCTTGTTTCCGATGAGGACGAGGGCGAGGACAAGATGATAAAGGGAGCAAGGGAGCAGAAGAAAACCCCCTGGGAAATCGCAGAGTTCTTTACCGCCGCGTTTATGAGGGATATAGAGACACTGAATATTGAAAAGCCAGACATAATCCCCAAGGCGACCGAGCATATACCCGAAATGATAAGCTTCGTCCTGGAGCTGGTGGAAAAAGGTTTTGCCTATGAAACCAGTGACGGTATTTATTACGATATATCCAAATTCCCGGGCTACGGGAAACTGTCCCGCCTGAACCTCGAGGAACAGATAGCCGGGGCAAGGGTCGAGGTAAATGAGGAAAAACGCCATCCTGCCGACTTCGCGCTCTGGAAAAAAGCGCCCAAAGAGCATATCATGCAGTGGGAAAGCCCCTGGGGAATGGGCTACCCGGGCTGGCATATTGAGTGCTCAGCAATGAGCAGAAAATACCTTGGCGACAGGTTTGACATCCATACCGGCGGCGTGGATCATATCCCGGTACATCATGAAAACGAGATCGCCCAGTCCGAAGCGCTTCTTGGCCATCCGGCCGCAAACTACTGGATGCACGGCGAATTCATGATGGTTGACAACGGCAAAATGTCCAAGAGCCTTGGCAATACCTATACTATCGACGATCTGAAGGCTAAAGGCTTCAAGCCTCTGGCATTCAGGTACATGTGCCTTAACGCCCATTACAGGAACAAGCTCAATTTCACCTGGGACGGCATGCAGGCTGCCCAGGTGGCCTACGAAAGGTTCCTGGAAGGAGCCCTGCAGCACAGGGAAGGTTCGTCGGCCATTCCGAAGGATGTGCAGGATTCTTTCCTTTCCGATTTTGAAGATGCCATTAACGACGACCTGAATGTTCCCAGGGCGCTGGGCGTGGCGTGGAACATGGTCCGTTATCCCGAAAAGTCAAAGGATATTTATGACCTGCTCCTGAAAATGGATACCATATTTGGGCTGGGAATCAAGGATGCCAAGAACGGGGAAGAAGATCAGCCTCAGCTGGATGCGGAAATAGAGAGGCTTATCGAGGAAAGGCAGCAGGCCCGAAGGGAAAAGAACTGGAAGCTTGCCGACGAGATAAGGGACAAGCTGAAAGACATGGGGATCGAGCTCATGGACACGCCCCAGGGAGTCAAGTGGAAAAAGCGTTAGAGTGTGCCACGGGGACGGTTCTGGCGGCACACTTGTGCCATAGGGACGGTCCTGTGCTATGGGGATAGTTCAAATAAGGGCCTCTTTTGGCAACTGCAGGCACGTCACTTTATATCAAGCCTGTCGTACAAATTTCGAAAAGAGGACAAAGAATGGCTAAGCTTCGTACCAAATACGTTTGCAGTGAATGCGGATACGAGAGCAGCGGCTGGCTGGGGAAGTGCCCTTCATGCCTGAAGTGGAACACCCTTGTGGAGGAAGTGTATGAAGAGCCTGCCAGGCAGGAAATGAAGGCCGCAGATCTGCCTCTCCCTTCTGTCATGCCCCTTTCCGAGATAGAAATACCTGAAACGCTGAGGATAAAAACCGGGAGCGAAGAACTGGACCGGGTGCTTGGAGGGGGCCTTGTGCCGGCTTCCCTCATACTTATCGGGGGTGAGCCGGGGATAGGAAAATCCACCCTTATACTCCAGGTATGCGCCCACGTATCCAGGACAGGAAAAGTGCTGTATGTTTCGGGAGAAGAGTCGGTCAGCCAGGTAAAGCTCCGGGCTGACAGGCTGTATGCGGCAAGCCCGACTGTCTTCATGGTTTCCGAAACATCCTTTGAGAAAATCGAAAAAACGATAGAAAAAGAAAAACCTGATTTCGCTGTAATAGATTCGATACAGACCGTATACTCCGAGATGCTGTCCTCAGCACCGGGAAGCGTCAGCCAGGTCAGGGAAGTCACGGCAAGGCTCCTGAGGATCGCAAAGAAAAACGGGATAACCGTTTTCGTGGTGGGCCATGTCACCAAGGAAGGGGCCATAGCCGGCCCGAGGGTGCTGGAACACATGGTCGACACCGTGTTGTACTTTGAAGGGGAGCGGCACCAGGATTTCAGAATACTGAGGGCGGTCAAGAACCGTTATGGCTCCACCAATGAGATCGGTATTTTTGAGATGAGCTCTTCCGGGCTTAAGGATGTGGCAAATCCGTCAGGCCTTATGCTGGAGGGAAGAGCCAGGGACCAGGCGGGTTCGGCCGTGGCGGGGCTTATTGAGGGCACCCGTCCAATCCTTGTGGAGGTACAGGCCCTGGTATGCCCCACAAGTTTCGGGATGCCCCGGAGACAGGCCACGGGAATGGACTATAACCGGATGACCATGCTCATGGCGGTCCTTGAGAAAAAGGTAGGCATGCAGCTCAGTTCTTTCGACGCATATGTCAACGCGGCAGGAGGCTTCAGGCTCGACGAGCCG
>DUSJ01000009.1 GCA_012842645.1 Clostridiaceae bacterium
CGCTCCGCAGATCAATAAAAATCCAAATAAGGACAGGAGCGAATCCGGATTGCTGGGCGATATTATCCCGGTAGCCACAAGGGTTATCAGAAACAGGATCAAAACTCCTGCTACTGAGCCCATGATAATATATGATTTGGTCGGATAGGATAGCCTGGAGACCTTTGAGGGTTTCGCGGCCGGGTCCTGAGATTTTACCTGTTGCTTTTCCCCAGGAATAGCCGGAGGGATGACTGGCTCTCTTTCTTTATCAGTAACCGGCGGTTTGATAACATGCTGTTTTATGATCACGGGCTCCGGCCCGGTTGCCTGCCTGTCGGCACCCATTTCCCTTATATATGCCCTGAGGTCTGATACCATGAAGTCCTCGGTTTTCAGAAGTTCAAGCAGCTTTTGGACAAAATTGTCCGATTGCTCATTGGCAAACTGTATGTCGTTTATAATCAGGTTAAGCAGGAAATTCTTCAAGGTTCGGTTATCCTGTTCTGCGTTTTTTACCGGCAGATACGCGAATTCAAGTTTAAGGTCCTGGGGGTCAGCAAATATGTACCTGCTGTCAAAAACAATCCTTTCAGTGTCAAGAAGGTACTGTTCCAGTCCTTCTGCCATGGCTGCAATATTTTTTATCAGTTCAAGGAATTCAATTCTCCCCGTTTTCCTTATTTCCAGGAGTTTTTTCAGGGAAACCAGCGAGGTTATGTCATACTGCAGGTGTATCTCGCCGTCGAGACTTACAGTATTTGCTTTTAGAACATAAGGAATACTGTTGTTGACCAGCATCTGGAGCTGGTAATGTATGACCTCGTCTTTACCCGGAAAGGTGTAGATCATAAAGCTTCTGCCAGATATGTTCCTGAATGAAGGTGTGCGATTTTCCATATTTCTTTCTATGGTTACCTCCTTTTTTAATTATTTTTATTAAAAGATCCTTCACTCCGCTCGTTACATTGAGGATGACATGCAGGAGCAGGAATTACTGACCTGTCCCCTTTGCTCAAAATGAGTAAAAGTATCCGTCCCCAATACTCATTCTTCGGGTTTGGTGTAGGAGCCGTAGTCTTTTACGAGGATAACGTCGACGTTGTATTTGGCGAGCTCGCTGCGGGCGCTTTCAAAGGCTTCTTCGGCGTATCGTTCCGCGTTCTCTGGAAACACAACGATTACTGTCCGCTTTATTGTCCTGTATTTTTCCGTATCTATGAAGTCAGGCGTTTCAAACTCCAGGAGGCGCTTTCCGTGCTTCTTTATTTCGCTTTTTATGGCCGACGGGCGTTCGGTGTATGTTTTCATGAAGGGGTTCAGCGTAAACACATCATAGAACTCGATAGTTTGATCCTTATCGTCAAGTATGTAGGCGTCTATTACAGGATATCCCGCCGGGGCCGGCATTGCTGATATCCCGTTTTTATTCTTAATTTTTGCGACCTGCAGCTTCTCTATTTCAAGCCCCCTGTCCCAGTACCTTTTATCGTTGTCCATCCGGGTCCAGACACTGCTGTCATCCTCTTTCTCTTCGTCCTCCCCAAGTTTTTCCCCGACTCTCACGGAGTCTCCCCTGCCCCCGGTCCAGGCAATTATCCTGACACGGTTTGACAGTTTGAGTTCCGGGACCCAACTGAATAGGACGGGCGCTTTTATACTGTACTCTACGACGAACTCAAGGGATTCGGAGTCCCCGAAAACGCTTGAGTTTTCAAAGCTGATGCCTTTAAGTCCGTCCTTAATGCCGAGGGCCAGGGCCGGATCGCCATTTTTGCTTTCGACTCTCTTGCCGAGCTCGTTCTTCAGGCATCCTTTCGCTGCCAGGCATACGAGCCTGTTGGTCACCTCGTAGTTCAGCTTCCGGGCGAAAACAGTCATGAACAGTCGCAGCTCGGATTTCGGGTCCTCCGTGATGGAAGCGATAAGGTCCGAGGCATCTGACAGTCCCTTTGCAATATCATCCGCCTTGCTGATCAGGGCATCGATATTTCCGGAGTTTGCCTGATCTCCCGGAGATCCTGATATGGCTTCATTGAACGAACTGAAAACGCTGACTATGGCGCTGGTCTGTTCATTCAGCGTACTGCCGGCTTCGCCTGCCATATCGTTCAGCCGGTCGGAGAAGTCCTTAAGGCCGGCCATGTGATAGAAATAGCTCATGTTGCCGATCTTGCGGCCTACTTCGGCAAGAGAGTTCTGGACCGTGTTATAGGTATAGAAAACACGTATTATATATGCCAGCGATAAAATGACCATTAGAAAGAAGGGCAGTACTATTGCCGCCTCTATTGTAGTGCCGCCGTATTCTTTTCTCCTAGTATCCCTGGCTCCACTCAACGGTGATCATCCCCGAATCGCCTTTCCTGAACAAGCTTTCAGGCAGGAACCACGTATTGAAATCCACTTCGGCTTTGATAAATACAAACGTATTGTACCGGTCAATGGTAAGGTCATGTTCTCCCGTTATCTCCTGCATGTTGATCTGCAAGAGATCAGCAGCCCTCA
>DUSJ01000074.1 GCA_012842645.1 Clostridiaceae bacterium
CGTCGGTCAGTATCTCAAAAATTTTCTTTTCGTCATGTATAAGGTCCAGCAGGGTATACTTCGGAACAATACCCAGCAATACATCGATGTTGGCCAGTCCCAGGTCGGCATCAAGGATAGCCACTTTAAGACCTAACCTGCTCAGCGCGATCGCCAGGTTAATGGTGATATTGGTTTTCCCGACTCCTCCTTTTCCGCTTGTTACGGTAATTACCCTTGCGGTTTTCCCGGAACCGTCCTGCTGCCGGTCTTCCCTCGGGCTGTCGGACTTCATATTAACGATTTTTCTGAGCATCTCAGCCTGATCATTCATAAGCCATCACCTCCCGGTACGCCGGACCCGGCTAATTGCCGCCGTTCAGGATATATGACACCAACTGTTTAACATTGGCTATATCCAGATCGTCAGGAACGCTCTGACCTGCGGTCGTATATGAAAGCGGCTTTCCTGTCATGTACCTGGCATTTAGTATTACTCCCGGCGACGGAGTCTCGTCCAGTTTGGTGAAAAGGAGCTTATAGTTCCTGATAAAGGCATAATGCTCAAGGATCTCCCGTACCGCTATCCTGCTTGTATTGCAGCTTATGACCAGGTATGTTTCATCCGCTCCGGCGGCGCTCACAAGGGCTTTCAGTTCGTCAAAATGCTCCTTGTTCTTATGGCTTCTCCCGGCCGTGTCGATTAGTATAAGGTCATTATCGCTGAGACGATCGATAGCTTCTCTTATCTCCCCGGGAGAATACACGACCGTGACTTTCAGGTTCAGTATTTCTGCATATGTCTTAAGCTGTTCCACTGCCGCTATCCTGTACGTGTCGGCAGTTATAAGGCCTACTTTTTTCTGCCTGAATGTAAAGTCGGCAGCGATCTTGGCAAGGGTAGTCGTTTTTCCTACTCCCGTAGGCCCAAGGAATATTACCACATAGGGCTTTTTATTTTCAGGCAGTACTATCGGTTCAGGCTCTCCGAGCAGGACGGTCATGACCCGCGAGGCAAGATTGTACACTTCTTCCCTGCCCAGCGAGTTCCCGCCTCTTTCCCTGATCTTGTCAAGTATTCTTTCAATGAGTTTCGGTTCCACATCCTTCTCGAAAAGCAGACCCCTCAGGGAAATAAGAGGTTCCGAAAGAATCCTGCTGTTCGGCTCTTCTTTCCCCCTGGTCTTTTCATCGCTCACTGTTTCCCTTTTCGTATTCCCGGGCGGTGTCCCGCGGCCAGCGGGCGGTTCGTTTTTCTGTACCGCTTCATATATCCTGTTGAGCATGGTCTCCATGCTTTTTACTTTTTCTTCAAGCTCTGCGATCTTGCGGTTTTCTGTATTTCTTTCCTTTTCGTCCTTTATGCCGGCAACCGGTGTTCCTTCCGCCGCTCCGACACCGGTCTGAACAGGCTGGACGGGCTGCGCGGCAGCCTGCCCGTTTACCGGGACCTGGGTCACAGGAACATGCTGGAACTGGGGCTGCGGCTGTATTTGGGATTGCAACTGGGGCTGAGGCTGAGCCTGGGGCTGATACTGCTGCTGGGGCTGCGGCTGGTACTGGGGCTGGTATTGCTGCTGGAGCTGTTGCTGAAGGGGCTGGTATCTTGCTTTTGAGGGACGCACATAATCGTCGTCAATCGCAGCCACGACTTCGATCATGGGTTTGGAAAACAGGCCTTTCAACCCTTTGGGCCTTACTTTCCTGCTGCTCATGATCACGGCCTCGCTGCCAAGGTCCATTTTTACCTTGATCAGGGCTTCCTGCATATCCTTGCATGTGTACCTGCGAATTTTCATTCTCCAATTCCCTTTCCGTTAAATACTCACCATACCTACAGCATTGACCTCGAGGGAGGGATCCAGCTCATTGTAGGACAGGACCACCAGTCCCGGGATAGCATGCTCGGTAAGACGTTTAAAATACAGCCTCACCACCGGGGAAGCAAGCACCACAGGCTGTTTTCCCGATTGCGCCATTTTCTCCGAAAGTTTTGCGGTGCTGGATATTATCTTATTGCTCAGTGATGGATCTATGGCCATATAGGACCCTGCCTCTGTCTTCTGGACGGATTCCAGTATCATTTGCTCGATCTTGGGATCCAGCGTGATGACCTCCGGGTTCCTTCCGCTCAGGCAGCTCTTTGAAATGGCTCTTCCAAGAGACTGCCTGACGTATTCGGTCAGCATATCGGGGTCCCTGGTAACAGGGGCATAGTCTGCCAGCGTTTCGAGGATCGTGACCATATCCCTTATGGAAACGCCTTCCCTCAGCAGGTTGGCAAGAACCTTCTGTATCTCGCCAAGAGTCATGAGTTTCGGTATCAATTCATCGACTATGGCGGGATAGGTTGACCTCACGTTATCTATAAGCGTCTGGACATCCTGCCTGCTAAGCAGCTCATGTATATATCTCCTGATGATCTCTGTCATGTGCGTGGCGACAATGGACGGGGCATCCACAACAGTATAGCCAAGTGCTTCGGCTTTATCGCGCATATTTTCAGGGATCCAGATGGCTGGCAGCCCAAAGGCAGGCTCCACGGTAGGTATTCCCTTGATCTCCTCCTCTGCGGTTCCGGGGTTCATAGCCATGAAATGATCCAGCATGAGTTCGCCGCTTGCCACTTCCACTCCCTTTATCTTGATTATGTACTGGTTGGGAGAAAGCTGGATATTATCCCTGAGCCTTATCACGGGCACTATCACACCAAGCTCAATGGCAAGCTGGCGCCTTATCATTACGACCCTGTCCAGAAGATCCCCGCCCTGGTTCTTATCAGCCAACGGTATGATGGCATATCCAAATTCCAGTTCTATGGGATCTACCTGCAGCAGCGAGACCACGTTCTCGGGTTTCCTGATTTCCTCAACTTCCTGCTGCTCAACCTTCATCTCCTCTTCCCTGGTGATAATCTCGGTTTTCTTCCTGACGGAGATCCCGAGGTATATCAGTCCCCCGGCCAGCGGAATCAATGACCACTGGCGAAGGACAGGCGTCAATAATAGACAAGCCCCTGCTCCTATGAAAAGAACCTTGGGACTGTCAAAAAGCTGCTTTATGATATCGCTTCCAAGGTCGCCGTCAGAAGCGGCCCGCGTTACGATAATACCTGTGGCTACCGCTACCATCAGCGACGGGATCTGGTTTACAAGTCCGTTTCCTATGGTAAGGATGGTATATGTGGACAGGGCTTCTTCAAGACTTTTATTAAGGAAGATCATCCCCATAACGATACCGCCTATAATGTTCACAAGCACCGTGATGATACCCGCAATGGCATCGTTCTTGACGAACTTGGAGGCACCGTCCATTGAGCCGTAAAAATCGGCTTCTCTTTGTATCTTACTGCGCCTTTCCCTCGCTTCGGCTTCATTTATCAGTCCTGCGTTAAGATCGGCATCTATGGCCATCTGCTTACCGGGCATGGCATCGAGGGTAAAACGCGCAG
>DUSJ01000075.1 GCA_012842645.1 Clostridiaceae bacterium
ATCTGATATATAATATTACTCATAAGAGACTCCTCCTTGGTATTTTGTTTGTTTTTCGTTGATCAATATTTTACCAAAAAAGAGGGGTCTCTTGTTTTTTTAACCTAAAACAATTTTACACTAAGCTTTGTTATCATTTTGATTTACCATGTATTCATTTCATCCCGTAATCCGGCACGGACCTGCGGGAGCAATCCGCAATGAAAGATTGATCCTCCGGTTTACAGGTCATACTTTATTATATCCATGATAGCCTCGCCGACAGCATTAAAGGAAATTTTCTCCGCAGAGACATCTGTCAGAACAGCGACACTCATTGCCTGTTCGCCGTCATTAATGAAAACTTCGGCGCTGAACCTGTCGAGGATGATTCTCAGCTTCAGTTCTCCATTCCTGTCAGAGACCTTGCATTGGCATTGGCTCACGCAGACCTTATCCAAACCGGAAAACGAGAGGTCCATTTTCAATACTGACTCATGCGGACAGAAACTCAGCACCGTTCTATATTGCCCGTCCTGCGCAAAGTTTACTTCAAACTTCCGGTACAGCCTTTCTGTATCGGCCGGCCGGATCGTGATTTCCAGGTCTGCAGTCCTTCCCTCTATACCCTTAAGGAACAGTTCTCCCTCCACAAATACATGCCTGTATTCGACCTTATTGGTTCTGTATTGCTCCAACTCCCGGACCGGCTGCTGATACAGCCGGTTGTTTCTGACCGACAATTCTCTTGGCAGGCTCATTTGTCCAAACCATTGCCTGCCTTTCCTGTCAATCAGCCTGCTGTTATCCCAGTTCTGCATCCAGCCTGTCATGATGCGTCTTCCGTCCGGCGCAAGTATAGTTTGCGGCGCATAAAAATCAATGCCATAATCGACAGAGTGATGATATGCATAGGAAAAATGTTTTCCTTCATCGTCAAGTTCGCCGATCAGGCAAACGGTGCCATTGCGGTTATTGTACTCATATCCGTCGGGAATCATATCCATCGGGTTGGTTATAAGAACATGTTTCCCGTCTAAGATGAAAAAGTCCGGGCACTCCCACATAAGTCCAAAGCGTCCGTCATTTTTGACAAGAACGCTCTCATACTTCCATTCGAAGCCGTCTTTGCTGCTGAAGAGAAGAATTGTGCCCAGGTTGTCCTGACCGCATGCGCTCACGACGCAGCGGTAACTTCCATCCTTCTCCCTCCAGATTTTTGGATCCCTGAAATTGCTCCGGCTCAATCCTTCCGGCAAAATATTTTCATCGAGTACCGGATTCCGGGCATATTTTTTATAGTTCAAGCCATCTCCGACAGCGATGCATTGGGTTTGTATCTCCTCACCGGTATTGCCGTCCTTTCGGGAACCGGTATACATCAGCAAGTGCTCCCCGGTTGGAAGCTCAACCGCGCATCCGGAAAAACATCCAAAGGAATCATAGGACTCGTCCGGGGCAAGGGCTGCAGGCAAATAGCGCCAGTTAAGCAGATCCTTGCTTACGGCATGACCCCAATGCATGGAATCCCAAACCGTATCATAGGGGTTATATTGATAAAACAGGTGGTATTCGCCTTTATACCAGGAAAATCCGTTAGGATCGTTCATCCAGCCTACGCAGGGCGAGAGATGAAACTTGGGTCGGGATGCGTCCGGGATGAGTTTTGCCGTTTTTTCTTCGTATTCCCGGGCACGAAGCAGCTTATGACTTGCCAAATGTCTTCCTCCTCTGAAGTCTGAAATTATCCGGCCTGATAAATGAATGTTTTGCTGCATTGTTTTATGCAGGTTACTTAAAATATATCAGAACATAAAGCGGGAGCGCAATGCGCTCCCTGTGACGAACTATATCTCAGTATATTAAACTTTCTCTACCGGCACCCAAATCTCGCAGTAATAATCCTCCGGGTTTTCTGTTGGCAGAGTGTACATTTCAATGTTATAATTACCGGCAAGCTTATAATCCCTGCAGCTTGGCAGCCACTCGCTCCATATCCTGGTGTTGACGTCCTGCAATGACTTCGGCAGCTCTCCTCTGCAAGGGAATACCGCCCATGTGCCGGCAGGGATAACCCTCGTTTCAAAGCCATCGGGGATCTCATTCCAAGGCAGGTAATTGTCGGCAATCATATAGTCGAAAATTTTGCCGTCAAAATCCATGCAAATCCCATACATCCCGCAGACTATTTTGCTGTCCTCGCTGTGAATATGCTCATGCCAGAACTTCGGAATCTCCTGATAAGAAGTATCAGAATTAAATTTCCTGACTTTGCCCATGACCGTAAACTGGGCCTTTTCAACAATTTTGTACTCAAGCATGGTACCGCCCTCCAATTTCAATCTGATTCTGACCCGTGCGAATGATTTGAGACTCGCACCTCTTGCTTTCGCCGCCGAAGGAGGTATACCGTGGAATTTAGTGAATGCGCGGGTAAAACTGTCGGGAGAATCATAGCCATACTTAACGGCAACATCGATTATCTTTGCATCCGTACTGGAAAGTTCCTGCGCCGCCAGGCTGAGCCTGCGATTTCTGATATATTCTCCTACCGAATAACCGCACAGTATATTGAAAATTCTTTGGAAGTAAAATGCCGAAACGCATGCTTTTTCTGCAATATCCTGAATGATCAGGTCCTCCGTGAGGTTATCTTCAATATACTCAATTGCGTTTTGAATACCCTCTGTCAAGCCAACCACACTATAAACTCCTTTCAGGCCGCTGTTCTACTATAGCATTCATCCTTGATATATACCCGATTTTTTATGCCATTTATTGCAAGCTAATTCACTAACCGGACGCGCTTGCCCTTCCATGTCGCTTGATAATCAACAACACTAAAAAGTAATTATTCAAATGGTGAAAGTGAGGTTATAAAATGGTCAGCGTGCCTGTAGCAATTAAGATGATTTTGGATTAAATAACAGGGGTACTGGTTTTCAGTACCCCATTTCATTGCCAATAATCTTTACTTAATCCTTACACCGAAAATCTTCCTTGCGTAGGAACCGACAACGACTATATCGTTATATACCGACGGCGAGCTCTCTATGTTGGCTCCCAGCGAAATCTTGTCCAGGTCCTCGCCGGTCATGGGGTCGAACAGGCGCATGTAGCCGTCATACCCGCACAGCAGCCCGTAGGTTTTCCCGTCTTCGTCCTTTATGGCAACGGGTGAGCTCCAGCTGTAGTTTTCAAGATGGCGTACCCAGATCTCCTCGCCCGTCTTCTTGTCCAGCGCCACCAGTTTTCCGTCCATCTGGCTTCCGGTGAAGCAAACGGGGAAGATGATCCTGTCGGCTATGTCATCCTTGCCCAGCAGCGGTGTACCCAGAACCCCGCCGTTTATGCCCGAGCGGTAGTAGCAGGTATAATCCCTCTGCCATACCAGTTCGCCCGTGAGGGCGTTGAATTTGCGTATATTGGCATCGGCCTTGCTTGCCTTGCCGTTGGCGCAGCGCTTGTCAACTTCGTTGGCGGTATAGATGAAAACGCCGTCCTCTTCTTCCTCTATAACGATGGTGCTGTCGGTGTCATCCCCGACATCATAAACCCATACCGGCTCAAGGTTGTTTATATCAAGGCAGAGGAGGGTTCCCCCGTTATCGACCGTATACATCAGGTTCCTGTAAATCGCGGGAGAATTCTCTATGCCGTAGTCTGCCGCTGCTTCGTTAAATGAGGATTTATACTGGAACTTGGTTACTTCCGGGGATATGGAGATGGTACCATTTTTCTCATCGTAATGCGTATTGAGCTTAGTCTTGTAGATCAGGCCGTTTTCACCCACATTGATCAATGTGTCGGTTTCCTTGCTCAGTATGGCCGATGAGTCGAAGGCCCCCCAGGAGCCCCTGTAGGACAATGAATCCTTGCCCATGATGCTGAATAATTCCTTCTGGTCGATCAGGCTGTATATCCTGTACTTGAAATCGGTATATCTTCCGTTGTTTTCATTCAGGCCCATACCCGTATAGAACAGCGGATATCCGCGGGGATCCACCATGCCTGTCCCCTTGATGGAATAACCGAGGTTTATCTTGTCACGGGTAGGCTTTCCTGTTTCAAGTTCCAAAAAGTAGATATTGCCGTCCAGGATGGGATAGATGACTTCTGTCAGGTCCTTGCCCTTGAACTCGTCTTTGACATTCATGTTATTGACCGTCTCTTTGGGCCAGTGGATTATTATGGGCTGGCCTGTCCAGCCGGAGCCCGGCCAGTAGCTGTTATGGGCAGAAATAGCGCCGGTATCCTGTGACCAGATTATCTCGAGCTTCTTTTCCTTTAAGCTCCGGGTCCCGTATGCGGCAGTATCGCGGTAGTTATTGCCCCTGAAGGTTGTTACGCCTTCCTGTTCGGTATAGGCTTTGGCCCTCG
>DUSJ01000076.1 GCA_012842645.1 Clostridiaceae bacterium
ATATAAAAGGAATTTTTAACAATGTCATGCTATATTCTGAAAAATACGGTGCGCAGCGGTAAATAACGCCTTATCCCTATATCTTTCAGTATTCTCTTTTTCAATGTGTTGTATGTCTTTTTTACCGTTTCGGACTCTTCCTCAGATACACTCTTACATCCATACCTGACTTTCATGAATATTTCCGTTATTTCCTGAAAAGTCGGAGACAAAATGTAAAGGCTGTCGACCCTTCCGGCAAATTCTCTCGGGGACTCGCCGGATTTATACCTGATTCCGGCAAGAGACAGCCAGTGAATCATGCGGTTGTACCGAATAAGTATTACTTTCTCTTTATTTTTCCCTAAAATTCGGATTCCAAACAATAATCCGGCTAAAAGATTTATAGCGAGGAATAAGAGAACAATCCCGACAACGATGGCGACGATAAGTATAATATTATCATCATTCCTGGTCTCCTCCTCCGGCTCAGGAGATGAAGGAAGCGTCAGGTTTGCGCTTTGGCTTCGCCTGTAACGTTCCATCATTTCAAGGTATGGCAGGGCCAGGTCTTCGGGAAGAGACGAAGATACAGTCTTGTAATCCATTGTCCCTGCAAAAGCCGGTGTCGGTTCGAACATAAGCCAGCCAAAGCCTTCGAAATATACTTCCACCCACGCATGGGCATTGCTGTTGTTCACAATGTAAATACCGTCCGATGATTGGTTCGGGGGAAGAACATAGCCTTCCACGTATCTTGTCGGGATGCCGAGAGTTCTGAGCATAACCGCCATGGCAGTCGCATAATAAGTGCAGTAGCCTTCCTTGCCGTCAAAAAGGAAATAGTCTACAAAATCCCTGTTTGCGGGGACATTTTCGGGGGAAAGCGTATAAGTATAGTTATTGCGAAGGTATTTTTCTATGGCGGTAACCTTTTCATAATTGCTTTTGGCATCCCTGGTTATATCGCGCGCAAGTTCGCCTATCCGGGATGGCAGATTGTCTGGCAGCGCCGTATAAATGCTGTGGATCTGCTCCGATTTCCTTCTTAGGGAAGAAAGCTTGTCAATTATTTTATTTAGCTTATCAAGCTCGGATAACAGCCCGGTAATATCCGCATTATATTTTGATTGCTCCTGTAATATTCTTACTGTCAGCAGGTCCTGCTTCAATGTCAGGATGTTAAAGGCCCTGGCGTATAAATCATCGGTGTATCCAAGGGCTTTCTTAAATAATGTCTCGCCGTACATGGGCTGGATATAGAACAGGCTGTATCGGTCTCCCCTTCTTAGCCTGTTTTCGCTGATTATCGCGCCGCCGTCAAGCTCATAGGACGGCATGACACCTCCGTCGGCCAGTCTTACGGGCATTATCGGTTTCAGGGGAATAAACACGTTGTTGGTTACAATGTTTCTGATTTCAACTTCGATTTGGTTGGTGGAAAACAGCAGCATATCAAGAGCTCCATTGGAAAGGCTCTGCAGGAATTCCTTTTCGTCATCGGACACATTTGGGAACATATCGTCAACAGGTATATCTTCCCACCCGCTGCGTGTTTCATCCACATCCAGGTTGTTTTCATTGCCTGCGAGGGTATTTGCCCTCGTCCAGGCACTGTCCTTATACCAGTAATATGCCGCGCCCCTCAGGTAAGTCCTGTTTTTTGCCTTAACTCTTAATACCTCGATGTTGCTCGGGTTAGCCGGCCCGCCCAGCTGCCTTGTGTTGCTGTTGCTGAAGCCAACGGCCGACAGACTGAATTCTTCCATTTCAAGGTAAGTGTAACGGCTCTCGAAATATCTGAATGCCCTGTCTATTTTCTCGTCAAGCCAGGGCCATTGGATGGGGTAATCGCTTTTTGGTATCAGCGCAGCCGCTATGACCGGGATTATCACAACCGGTACAGCGAAAAGAATCATGCTGCTGAGAGGAAAACTTTCAGGCACAAGGTTAAGTTTTGCTTTCTGCCTGTATACCTTTATAAAATACGACAAAACGGTAAGTATACAGAAAACTGTGAAAAGCAGCCTGTTTTCGACGGCGGACATGAACTTTGAAAACGGAAACAGCGCAAAAATTACCACACTAAGTATATAAAAGCTGTTATGCCTGTTGAACAGTAACAACACGGCAACGGAAGCCGCTATGGTTATCAGGACAAGTGAAATTTCATCGAAAGATGTGGCTGCATAGATAATTTCCTCGTTGAACGTGATATTATACCAAAGCCTGTAAATGCCTTCGAGAAAATCAAGGGCGATGTTAATCGCGGTTTTGTCGGTCAGGATCAGGATACCGGTCGTCAGAAACCCAAGAAAAACAAGAATGATGCATAACCAGGACATGATACGCGACAGGGATATAAGGTAAATAATTCCGAATACGGCAAGAGATACGGCAAAGAACTCAAGGAACATCATCCTGCCGTATACAATAGTCCCCATAAGGCCAGTAATTATATACGTGTATAGCAGACCAATTATAAACCCGGTAAACCCGCCAAGTTTATGCTTCAATAACTTCTGCCCCTTCCGTCGCAGCGTAACTCTCCGCCCGGTTTTCTGTCCCGCCTGCAGGTTTTCCTGACGGCACCAGCCTGTACGCGTCGATTTCGTTCTTAGTTAGGAGATCAGCTATATCACGCCATTTTGATTCTTCGAAACCGACTCCTTCGTAACATACAAAGAAAAGCTGTAAGTCAAACCCCTTATTTTTAAGTTTTATCAGTTTCTCTATCATTCCTGGGTCAAGCTTTACTGTATAAATAAACAGCAGATTGCTGTGATCCTCGCCCTCGGTGAAATAATCGAGCGCCTGGACAAAATCATAATCCTGGTTGAATTTTACCTCTGACAGGATATTGTAAATGTTCTGGAAGTCAAGCGCCGACACGGCTCTCACAGTTTGAGGACCGTTTTTGAAAAAGCAAAGCCTCAGGCTCATGTTCATTTTCAGAAGGTAATTTATATCGGCAACAATTTCTTCTATCAGGCAGTCTTCCATCATGAGCGAATTCAGATCAGGGATACGCTGGTTATTAAGGTTAAGTATGAATATGGAATCCTTATCCTGTTCATTCTTCGTTTCCTTGACCATGTACTTTCTCAGCTTGGATGAAAGTTTCCAGTGAATCTTTCTGCTGCTGTCCCCGTAATTATAATCCCGGATATTTACGATCTCATCGTTGCCTGCCTCAAGATGCTCTCTTGAACGGGAGCCTTCTGTGCTCTTCAGTTCCTGGATATCAAGGTATGGAGAGTCGATTATCCTTGGCCTTACAAGAATGCTCTTCATCTCCGGGGGATAAACCGTAAAGGAGAACAAACCCAAAAAGTCGCTTATTTCAATAGAATGGACTCCTATGTTATACAGACCCCGGTAATAAAGCGGCAGTTCATAGCTAAAACTGCGGTTCGCAAAAGGAGGCAGCGACAAACTCATTCTTTTCATGTCCTTGCAGAGGACCTGGCCTTCAATGAGCATGTTCACTGTTATATATGGCATATAGAATATCGTGGGATTCTCCATCAGCAGCGTGTACCGGGCTGCCGTCCCCTTTATGAATATCCTGCC
>DUSJ01000077.1 GCA_012842645.1 Clostridiaceae bacterium
AGAAAATCTGCAAAGTACCGTTCCGAGTTTTCTTCCGCGGGAAACCTTGCATCCGCCCAAATCAGACAAGAGAACCGTCCCCGTGTCCAAGGACGTGACAGCAACTCCGTCCCCCTGTCACACCGATCAATAATAGAACTTCATGAACTTGATCGAGTAGAAATCGCACAACAGTATGTCATCGCTTTCTATCTCGTTTATAAGGATGTAGTTTGCGCCTACGGCAAGCAGCGTTCCCGTTTTGTCCACCAGGGTATTGGTTCCTATCAGGAACTCAACAGTCACCCTTCTTCCGATTTGTGTTCTCATGAAACCGTTCATGTACATCAGGCTTTCTGTCGTTACCGGTACAGGCTGATTCCATGGCACTATGGGAGACAGGTCCTGGGGGGAGACCATTGACTGCTGTCTCATATCCTGCTGCGTGAGAGGCGCAGTTCCAATAGCCGGGCCTTGGGGGATACCGGTAGGCATTTGGCTTAACAGATCCTGCCTTGGAGGTACCATTGGCTGTGCGGCAAATCCGCCCTGGCCTGGCATGCCTGCCTGGCCTGTGAATGCGCCGGGACCGCATCCCGGGCAGGGAGGGAAATCAAAGGGCTGTATGCCCGTTTGCTGACTGGTGTAACCGTTCATATCCGTGAACCTCTTTTCTGTGATTTATTTTACCCGACTCAGGTTTTGGCATATAGCTGTGTCGGCGTATAAAAACAGTGCTGGACTACCCTGTTGTAATATACTCCTGACTGATTTGCCGGAAAATAAGTCGCGCAATTGGGGCTGAAAGGATTGTAATACCACAGGCAGTTGTCAACCGCGAGGGACTTGTTTCCGGACAAAGCCCAATCAGCAATGTCGTAATGGACCTGCAGCGGGGTCATATTATAAATATTCTGGGCATTATATTGATCTCCAATGAATTCCTTCACACAGGTAAACTGATTAGGCTGCATGATCACACGTCTTAAGTCTCCCTGGCATACTCTCTGGTACTCGCCGTAAGGTACATGAACCCTGTTCATGATAACCGTGGCGACAGCCTTCATGCCATTATCGCCTTCACCTTCCGCTTCGCAGCGGATGATCCTGGCGAGCAACTCTCTTGCTGATAAGGGCATCGGAAACCACCTTTTCCATAACGGGCTTGTTTATATCTATTAGTATTATATTAAGGAGTTGGACCAGTTGTTACCGGAGACGGTAAGGTATCAATTTCCTGGGGTATGGCAGGATCCTTTATGTCATATACCCTGAAATAATCATTGAGCTCGGCGTCCTTTACTACAGCCGAACGGTTTTTATTGAGCAGCTTTACTATATTGTACACATCTATCCAGATCTCGTTTACGCTTTCTTTCTGGCTTTCATCGAAAATGAGCTGCATACCGAAGTGAAGATGAGGAGTTTTTATGTTATTCACATTTGGTTTGATGCTGTAGCCAGTCATGCCAAGATAACCGATTACATCTCCCGCCTTAACGATCTGTCCAACGGCTAAAGTGTTGTTATACGGGTGGTTTTTCCTAAGATGCGCATAGTAATAGTATCTCAGACCATCGAAACTCCTTATGCCTATACGCCAGCCGCCGTACTGGTTCCAGCCCATGGCTTCTATGATTCCCGATTCCACGGCAATTACAGGGGTGCCGATACTTCCCATCAGGTCGTTTCCGAGGTGTTTCCTGGAGAAACCGTAGGAACGGCTGTTGCCGAAGTCGTCATAATGGGAATAGTTATATCCTTTCGCAATGGGTGAAAATGCTTTCAGTCCATATTTTTTCACGAATTTCTTCTGACCCGGATTATCCTTGTCATCGACCTCGATTTCAAATTCACCCACAAAACCTCCCAGGACAGCGGAGTAAGCTTCGTAATAATAGTCGTAATATTTCAGGTCCCTGGTCAGGTCGCTGATTTTGGCTCCACTTTTCAGTTCATTTACAAGATTGTCGAGGGTGGAGTTTTTATGTTTTTTGAAATTCCCTCCGCATTTTGCTGCGCAGTAAGCCAGCAGTTCTATCCAATTGAGCTTTGTCTCTGTTCCGTAAGACTTTATATCAAGGGCAAGGGTTTTTTCCAGCAAGGAGTAGGGGACGTTGAAATCCACCCACTTGATAAATTTCTTATCCTCGTCGAGCTTTATCGTATAAAAGGCCTCAGGGCCTTTCGGGATCATCGTCCAGGCAAGAACCGATACAGCCAGGAAGGCTGCCAAAACTGCAAGGATCAGGATACTTCTTTTTCTGAGAACGATAATCAAGAGATCACCCCATCCATGAGCACCATTAAAAGAATATGGCAATAGATTGCAAATATTCTTATGTTTTGCGGCATATCATGACATGCATATTATTTAATGTGAATACCGGGACTGGCAGGATGACTATGAAGTACGTATACGATGCTGCAAGAGGAGTGGAGTACGCCCGCGCGTACGCTGACTATTACAGGGTGAGCGAAGAAAAAAGGCTGTTTTTCTATGGTATCAACGACTGTACCAATTTCTGCAGCCAATGCGTCTGGGCAGCCTATGGCGGATGGCTCCCCGGTTTCGAAGACTCAGTCATAGAGGAGAACAAGAGACGGATAAACAGCGGTATAAGAATGGCTCCGTATATATGGTACGGTTCCAGATATTTCAGCGGTTCAAATAAATGGTGCCGGGTGGAGGAGTTCTATGAATACTCGGTTGCCATGAAAGACACGGGACCGTCTGCCTATAAGATATATGAAGGAGACTGGCGGAACTTCGATCCCGCAATAGCAAGGGAAGGAGACGTAATCCAAATGGCGGTAAGGTCTTACGCTCCTTACAGGTACGGGCACTGTCTCTATGTAACCCAAAGCGGGAACTCTCCCGACAGGGTCAGGATCTGCTGCCATACCTATGACAGGCTTGATGCCCCGTTAAGCGAGTTTTCCAGTCAGCCCGACGAATATATAAAACTGAGGGTCATAAGATTCCGCGATGCCTGGTTCACAAGGTAACCGGGGCATTGATCATACCTGCCGACAGTTTTTCCCTCTTTTTGCCAGCCATCAGGTGTGCCAGTACGCTCTCGCTGAACCTGGTCCCTGCGAACAGGGCATACCGTATGTCGTTAACATCTGAGGCTTTGCTTCTTGCGTAGTTCCTGTTATGGGTTATGATGAAATCACTGAGACTGTTGAGCACGGGATTATCCTTATTCTCGGCAAGAAGTCTCCGGTATGCCCGAAGCCCCTTCCTGTATCTGGCGATCATTTTCAGCTCATAATAACCGTGATGGGCTTTCGCCCCCCTGTATCCTTCATTATGGGGCAGGCAGAAAAAGTCCGAAAGATAATGGTTTACGGCCCCGAGCCTTTTGGCGAACTGGTATGAGCGCGGAGAATACCTGTTGCTTAGCAGCTTATCCTTTGAAGATACGACGAAGGAGAGGGCGTCCTTTATGTAATGAGGGCACTCTCCGTATTTCCTGCTTATATCGGGAAGTATGTTTCCATATAAAAAACCGCGAAGGTTAAGCGATATCCCAAGGGTCTTCTTTATCCGTTTCCTGACTGTCCAGGCGAACATAAGATGCACGATTATATTCATGAGCCCCTCCCAAGACGCACCAGTGTAGTCAATAAATTATGCAATTTAATAGTACAGCATAAAAGCCGCCATGCGCACTGGTAAATTATACACACTCCATCAGCCTGACCGCCATGTATTTAAGCAGGATTTTAGCATTGAAATCATAGGATTCAGCCCGTTCCGAAAGAACATTATGCCTGACACCAATGCTAAACCGTCCTAAAATGGACACGTCCTGTGGATTTAAAATATAATAATAGAAGAGAGAGCAAATTGCCTTATGGTAGCATCCTTTATAATAAGCATGGTGGTTGAAAGACATGATAGAACATCCTTTTGAGCCGATATATCATCCGCATTCCCGGATCCTGATACTTGGAACCTTCCCCTCGGTCAGATCCCGGGAGGAGAACTTCTATTACGGGCATCCCCAGAACCGATTCTGGAAAGTTGTTTCCTGCCTTACGGGGCATGAGATGCCCGAAAGCATCGAAGCGAAGAAAGCGCTTCTGGCCCTGGAAGGCATAGCGCTGTGGGATGTAGTCAAGAGCTGTGACATTGACCAGTCTAAGGACAGCTCGATAACTAACCCTGTTCCCAACGATCTTTCGATAATACTTTCAAAATGTCGTATCGAAGCTATCTTCACCAACGGGAAAAAAGCGGGGGAGTTATACAGAAAACTGTGTTATCCCCAAACTAAAATCAAAGATCACAATCTCCCGTCAACTAGTCCGG
>DUSJ01000078.1 GCA_012842645.1 Clostridiaceae bacterium
AAATTTCTAATTTTTCGAAACCGAACTTCAGATGCAGGCATAATATAAATTACTGGAAAAGGGGAGAGTACCTGGGGGCAGGCGCTGGAGCCCACTCTTTCATGGGTGCCGGAAGGTTTGCCAACACGGCAGACGTTCCCGCATACATTGAAGGCATTAAGGAGAAGAAACCTGTGCTTTCCGAGTATTACAGCATATCGGAGGATGAAGGGATAAAAGAAAGCATCATCCTCGGTCTCAGGATGAATGAAGGGGTCGATCTTGCCAAACTGTCAGAAGAGTTCGGCACGGATCTGACAGGCAGGTTCCGGGAACAATTGGACAGGCTGCTGTCATTGAGACTCATTGAACTTGACGGCACGGTAATGAGACTGACAGTGTTAGGGATGGATCTGGCTAACAGGGTGTTCGTTGAATTTATATAAAGCTTAGTCTTGTATAAAACGGGGGAGGTTTCAGGATGGATAAGGAAAATAACAAGGATATAGCGCTTGCGGTACCCGGTCTGTCAGATATAAGCAATAGCTACATGGATGACTTTCTTGGCGAGATAAGAGAAATACTTGAAGATATCGAGCTCGAACTCGTCAATCTTGAAATGGATCCCGGAAGCAGGGAAAGCATAAACTCGATTTACTGCAGTTTTCATACTCTGAGAGGACTGGTGGGACTTCTCAATGATTCCGTAAGCACAAAGATAGTCGCAGTGACCGAAGAACTCCTTGAAACCATCAAGAAATACAGTCCTACCGTATCAAAAAGCATAATAAATGTCATTCTTGATTCAGTGAACTTTATAAAAAGAATCACCGGCAATCCTCAGATTGTAGAAGACAGCAAGGTTTCAGGCGAGATCGGAAGACATATAAAAAGCCTTCAGACTTTTAAAGAGGATATCCTCCTTGAAGTGCGCCAGCCACTGGAAAAACAGTCCCGCATAGGCGAGATACTGGTTCGCGAAGGGGCGATAGCCCAGTCCGAAGTCGAAGACATACTAAAGAAGCAGTCACAGACAAAGATGAAATTCGGTGAGATCGTCCTCAGGGAGAAGAAGGTCAATGCTTCGGATATCATCAAGGCAATACGTATGCAAAAGATACGCAACATGGGAGTTGCCGAACAGTATGTCAAAATACCGCTGGAAAGGCTTGACCAGATCATTGGGATAATCCAGAATGTAAGCACGATTTACGACTCGGTGAAGAATGAAGCCATATTGAGGTTTGGCAGCAACGATTCCCTTACTATCGAATCGACCAAGGCATACCACCTGATAACCGATGTTCGGAATATTCTTAAAGAACTGAGGATGGTAACCCTGCAGCAGGCATTCCAGAACCTTACCAGGTCGGTATGCTCGATCATTGAAGAGAACCATATGGAAGTAATGTTTTCCACGATGGGAGAGAATATTGAGATCGACAAAGACATTGCCGACAAGATAGCGCTTCCTCTTGGGGACATGATCCGTCTGCTGTTGGAAAAAGCATATTCGGACAGGATCAATACTGATGGAAGAGGAAAAGAGAAGCAGATAGGCAGTATTGAGGTAGTAGCCTATGAAGAGGCGAATACCATACATATCGATATAACAGGCGATGCTGTTGTAGACCCGGAAGAACTGAAGGCCGACAGCAGGTACCAGGAAAACGTGCAGATACTGTCGGGGCTCAGGTGCCGTACCGATATTGATGACATGGGCGGCGAGGGAGTAAGGATAGCGATAATTATGCAAAGGTGACCGACCAGTTTTATATTATATTGATATATTAATGTAATACTTATAGATATTTAATGACTGATTTATAATTATGTGCTAAAATGAGCGGCAGTAAATCTGTAACCGCTCATTTTTTAATGTTTTGAGGCCGCCGGAAATGGCGTGTATAAACCCGGGAATCTCTTGACAAAGATAAACTGCAATGCTATTTTTATATTAGCACTCAATGGGATAGAGTGCTAACAATCAAAGGAGGTGAAGATCATGGTCTGGGATCACGAGCTTAACGAAAGAAAAAGAGCTATTCTGAAATCGATCATAGATGACTATATCGAATCGGCTCAACCTGTTGGCTCGAGAACGATAGCCAGAAAACATGAGCTTGGCCTCGGTTCGGCAACCATACGCAATGAGATGGCCGATTTGGAAGAATTAGGATACATTACGCAACCCCATACATCGGCCGGGCGTATCCCATCTGACAAAGGATATCGTTTTTATGTAGAAAACCTGATGCAGGAACACAAGCTGGCCCAGGAAGAGATAAACAGGATCAGGAAAGCAATGGATGAACGCATCGAGGAAATAAACAAACTGTTCCGCAAAGCCAGCGTTATTATTTCAAGGATCACCGGGTATACATCTGTGGTTCTGTCGCCGCAGCTTTCAAGGAAAAGGATCAAAGCTGTACAGCTGATAAAGATAGACGACCGCAGCATACTGGTGGTAGTGGCGGCTGCGGGCGGAATAGTCAGACATAAATTGATCCATCATAACCATGTGATAGATGATGCTCAGCTGGCCAAACTGAACCGGGCTGCCAGCATGATCCTTGAGGGACAGACGACTGATCGCCTTACAGTACCACTGGCTGTTGAACTCCAGAGGGAGATAAATATGCCTGCCGAGATCATCCTGGAGATCCTTGATTCGGTGGATGAGTGCATTGGCAAAATAGAAACCACTGACGTTTACCTCGAGGGCATAACCAACATACTGAACTATCCCGAGTTCAGGGACCTGCTCAAGGCCAGGGAGGTCCTCGAAATACTGAATGAAGAAGAAATAATCACCGACCTTGTAAAAAGCAGCGCCAGGAGACACCAGTTCGATTTCAGGATCGGCAGTGAAAACCAGATTGATGAAATGAAAGACCTCAGCATAATAACTACCGCATACGGCCGTGAAGGCAAGGATGCGGGGGCTATCGGGGTCATAGGGCCGACCAGGATGGCATACAGCAAGGTCGTATCGTCGATAAAATATATCAGGGAACTGCTGAATAAAGAAATGATTCGATTGTTCGGAGACGATCCATGACATAATGAAAGGAAGTAAATGACATGAAAACAAACAACGAAGCTGATCCGAAAGTAAATGCGGAATGTCCGGACACAAACCCATGCAGCGAAGAAGCAAAAACTGAGGAACATGCTTCCGAAACAGTAAACAACCAAGAGGAGGGGAGCCGTCCGGAGGGAGAAAACCCGGAAGAACTCCTTAGAAAGAAAGATGCAGAACTAAAAGATCTGTTTGAACGATTACAGCGTGTCGCTGCCGAGTACGACAACTTCAGGAAACGGACGATCAAAGAGAAAGAAAAGATATATACTGATTCCTTGTGCGATGTGGCAGCAAAATTCCTTCCGATTGCCGATAACCTGGAAAGAGCTATAAAAGCCGCTGAAAACGACGAGGGACAAGGCCTGAAAGAAGGAATCATACTGGTATACAAGCAACTGATGGATATATTGGATAGACTGGACATTAAACCGATCGAAGCTGTGGGAAAAACTTTCGATCCCGAGCTTCATCATGCGGTTATGCATGTCCAGGATGAGACACAGGGAAGCAATATAGTTGTCGAGGAATTCCAGAAAGGCTACATTTATAAGGATGAGATCGTAATACGCCACTCGATGGTAAAAGTGGCCAATTGATAAATTATGCTTATTTGACTTCTTTGACCTTAAATCTTAAAACAGGAGTGTGTTTAGAATGGCTAAAGTTATAGGCATAGACCTTGGAACAACCAACTCATGTGTCGCCGTGATGGAAGGCGGCGAGCCCGTAGTAATCCCCAATGCTGAAGGCAACCGTACGACTCCGTCGGTCGTTGCGTTTTCAAAAACCGGTGAAAGGCTTGTGGGCCAGGTGGCAAAGCGCCAGGCCATTACGAACCCGGAACGTACAATAGTCTCAATCAAGAGAGACATGGGAACCGACAGAAGAGTCAGGATCGACGATAAGAGCTTTACCCCTCAGGAGATTTCAGCCATGATTCTCCAGAAGCTGAAGGCGGATGCCGAAGCTTACCTGGGCGAAAAGGTGACCCAGGCTGTTATCACCGTTCCTGCATACTTTTCCGACTCCCAGCGCCAGGCTACAAAAGATGCAGGCAGGATTGCAGGCCTTGAAGTATTGAGAATAATTA
>DUSJ01000079.1 GCA_012842645.1 Clostridiaceae bacterium
CCGAGGCCCTGGCAAGGATGAATCCGCTCGCAGCGAGATATGAGCCGAAACGTATCCCGCAGTAAATGTCCCTGTCCACCGTAATCCTCTCGAACACATGCGTATATTTATTTATCACCACGCCTGCTATGATCCACGTGATGACGCCGAGTCCGCCGGCGAATACCACGCACCACCATCCTGGCCCATCCCCCACGTTTGCCCCTGAGTAAATCAGCGCCAGTCCGAGATAAGCCCCGGTTACCGCGATCAGGGCAGCTTTGTTTTCATTTTCAAGAACATCGTCTATCCAGGACAGGTCAAAATACTTGAACACCAGCCGCATGCCGAAGAAGATCCATGCAAACCCCAGGAACAGGTATAATATTATGTAGATCCCATCGCCAACCACGTCAAAGGACGCAAGTTCCTTTAAAGTATAAAGGATCATGAAAAAGGACAGCACCGGGAGAAAACCGAGGATATACCTCGCGGTTTTATTACGGCCAGAGGGCCATGTTTTCACTATTCTCCGGTACCAGTTCATGGCAGCGAACGCCACGTAATAACCTGAAAAAATCAGGATCATGAATTCCAGACCGTCCATATGCGCTCCGTGTAACGACTTATCTGTAATAGTTAATTCTTCCGGTATATTCTACCATACTTTTTCCCATTGGAGTAAGTTGATAAGAAATTTTCGGGGCAAACGCCTGTTTTCAAATAGATATGAAAGCTGAGCCTGGTACCGGCCGAAACCTTTATTTGCTGGTATATTCATCGTTATGCAAGTTACCTCCGGTTTATGGCAATGAACCTGGCAAGGTGCCCGCTTGCATATGCCAGACCCAGCAGCATCGCAACAAGAGCCAATCCAAACGTAGATCCTTTTGCAAAGCCGATCCAGAATGTTTCGGGCAAGTCACAGAAGTCCAGTATTCCGTTGGTCAGCAATGCCGTTGTCCCGGCTATGAAATATGAGCACATTATTCTCTTGATTCTCTTCTTCTCGTTGCTGCTGTAATCAGCGACCATCAGCACTGTCTCTTCCAATTCCTTATCCATCTTTCTGTCTTTTCTTTCCCCGTCGAGCAGTTCCCTGATATCGACATCGAAATAGTCGGACATTTCTATCAATACATCCAGGTCAGGCATATTGCTTCCCGTTTCCCAGCGTGAAACGGTTCTCCTGGATACATTGAACTTCTCGGCAAGCTGTTCCTGGGTCAATCCTTTTTCGGTACGAAGTTTCTTTATGAAAGCTCCTGTCTTTACCTGGTCCATAAGCCCGATATCCTTTCCTAAAATATATAATACCACATTTATTGGCAGCTTCCTTGTCATAGCCGCTGAAATCGGTACCATCCCTTACTGTTCCTTTTAATTCCTCTGTCATTTTCAAATCCCCTTTCATCATTATTTCATAATTCATGGGAACAGGATAGCGCGACTCCGGCAGTTATAACAGGACATTAAACGACCATGGGCTGTTTTTTGTCAATGAGACATTGCATGACTCATGTACGGGGATGGCAGACCGTGTACACCTGATTGACATTGCTCGATCCTGTAAAATATAATTTATTTATTTCCATTCTTTATTATTGGGATTATACAGCACAGCAAAAAAGCGGAGGAATAATATGCTTGTCTTGGATCTGAACGGCAAATGGCGCATGAAACGGGCCGGGACTGAAGAATGGATAGATGCCCTTGTGCCCGGATCTGTATACAACGACCTGATGCTCCAGGGGAAGATGCCCGATCCGTTTTACAGGGACAATGAATATGAAGCTCTTGATCTGTCCGGCTTCGATTACATATATGAACGGGAATTTACAATTGATGAAGGAATGCTTGGGCATGACAGCGTAGTTTTACTGTGCGAAGGCCTGGACACCCTGTGCGACGTCTATATAAACGATACCATGGTATTGTCAGCCAGTAACATGCACAGGATATACGAGACCGATATAAAGGACTTCCTGATTGCCGGCTGCAACAGGATCAGGGTTTATTTTCACTCTCCCGTCAGATATTGTACTGAAAAGCAGAAGGAATATCCTTTAATTAATTCCAACGATGCGCTCCCCGGCATTTCCCATTTACGCAAAGCTCATTACATGTTTGGATGGGATTGGGGTCCGAAACTTCCCGATATGGGCATCTGGAGGAGCATTTCGATAAGAGGCTATGATTTTGCCCGCATCGATGACGTGTACATTACCCAGATTCACGGGGACAACGAGGTAACCCTAAATGTGAGGGTCAGGATCAGGAACTGGTCAGGGATCACCTCCCAGATTAAAGCAAGTGTGACATCTCCGGACAACAGTGTTATTGCAGCCGCATCAGAAGCCCGGTCCGATGAAGAGTATATAATGATACCCATAAAAAATCCGCGGCTTTGGTGGCCCAACAACCTCGGGGACCAGCCCCTGTATAATGTACGCGTAGACCTGTATCATGGCGACAGGCTCCTGGACGCCTGTTCTTACAGGATCGGTCTCAGAACGCTGGTCGTAAAGCGGGAAAGAGACCAGTGGGGCGAGTCTTTCATGTTTGAAGTAAACGGGACGGCCATATTCGCCATGGGAGCAAATTATATACCCGAAGACAATATCCTTGCGCGCTGCAGCAGGGAAAAGACCGAAAAGCTTATAAAAAGCTGCGTTAAGGCAAACTATAACTTAATTCGGGTCTGGGGCGGCGGATATTATCCTGATGACTATTTTTACGATCTATGTGACGAGTACGGGATCATCGTATGGCAGGATCTCATGTTTTCCTGCTGCGTCTATTCATC
>DUSJ01000080.1 GCA_012842645.1 Clostridiaceae bacterium
TATCTCTTTGATGAGTTTATTTCCGGCTTATAATTATACAGCGTATCGTGTATGTGAATGGGAAGCGTCCTGTAAAAAGCATAGTGACAAAGCAAAATGAATCATGTATAATATGTATAAATATACATATAAATACACGAAGATACTATCAGGATGGGTTGCAGGATACTGATTCAAAAAGGCGGATACAAGGTTTCTCGCGGAGGAAAATTCGGAACGCTTCGCAGGAAATGACCACCGAACGATGAGTATACGGAGGGGTCCGCCTGAAAATTGCATAGATTACACTTCATACGTGAATATCATGCATACTCTCTAAGTTATACAGGAGGTTAAGCAATAACATGCCTAAAAGAAAAGACGTAGAGCGGGTATTGGTAATCGGATCAGGTCCGATAATAATCGGGCAGGCGGCAGAGTTCGACTATGCCGGGACACAGGCCTGCCGTGCCCTGAAAGAGGAAGGCATAGAGACCATTCTCGTGAACAGTAATCCCGCTACCATCATGACAGATACCGAAATAGCGGATAAAGTATATATCGAGCCCCTGAACGTGGATGTGCTCAAAAAGGTCATCATGAAGGAAAGGCCCGACAGCATCCTTCCCACTCTCGGCGGCCAGACCGGCCTGAACCTTGCCACGGAACTGGCTGAATCGGGGTTCCTGGACAAGATGGGAGTGAAGCTCCTTGGCACTTCGGTGGAAGCCATACGCATGGCCGAGGACAGGCAGGCGTTCAAGGATACCATGGAGTCCATCGGCGAACCCTGCATACCAAGCAAGGTGGTCAACAGCATTGAAGATGCCGTAAGCTTTGCCAATGATATAGGTTATCCGGTGGTTGTCAGGCCCGCTTTTACCCTTGGCGGCACCGGCGGAGGCATTGCGGACAATGACGGGCAGCTCCGGGAGATAGCGGGAAACGGTCTGCGCCTGAGCCGAGTCCACCAGGTCCTGATAGAGAAATGCATAGCCGGATGGAAAGAAATCGAGTTCGAGGTCATGGGTGACTCGAAAGGAAATGTCATCACCATATGCAGCATGGAAAACGTTGACCCGGTAGGAGTCCATACGGGTGACAGCATAGTCGTTGCCCCAACCCAGACCCTGAGCGACAAAGAGTACCAGATGTTAAGGTCGGCCGCCCTGAATATCATATCCGCTCTTGGCATACAGGGCGGATGCAATGTCCAGTTCGCCCTTCACCCGGAAAGCTTTGAATACGCGGTTATCGAGGTAAATCCCCGTGTAAGCCGGTCATCGGCGCTGGCATCCAAGGCGACCGGATATCCCATTGCCAAGGTGGCCACAAAAGTGGCCATAGGTTATGGCCTTGATGAAATCATAAACGCTGTTACCGGAAAAACCTACGCATGCGCGGAACCGGCCGTCGACTACTGCGTGGTGAAGATACCGAAGTGGCCTTTTGATAAATTCGTTAACGCCAGGCGTACCCTCGGCACCCAGATGAAGGCCACCGGCGAGGTCATGTCCATAGGGAACACCTTTGAAGGAGCGCTGATGAAAGCCTTAAGATCGCTGGAACTGGGAATAAAGACCCTCGAAACGCCATTGTGCAAAGGGATCAGCGACCATGAACTGAGGGAGCGGCTAAAAGACGTTGACGACAACCGCTTACTGGTTATAGCCGAAGCTTTAAGAAGAGGCATATCCGTTGAGGAGATTTACCAGGTCACCAGGATCGACAGGTGGTTCCTGAACGGTTTTAAAAAGATAGTGGACATGGAGGAGTATCTTAAAACTCTCACCCTTGATACCCTCGACAGGGATATGCTTCTCAAGGTGAAAAAAATGGGTTTCCCGGACGAGGTCATCGCAAAATACGTAAAAGCCGCAAGGAAAGATATAAAGGAATTAAGGAAAAAATACGGCATACGTCCGTCATATAAAATGGTTGATACGTGTGCCGCCGAGTTCGAGGCCAGGACGCCCTATTATTACTCTACATACGACGAATATAACGAATCGGTGCCCACCAGAAACAAGAAAGTCATCGTTCTGGGCTCAGGTCCCATACGCATAGGGCAGGGTATAGAGTTCGACTATTGCTCGGTCCACTCGGTATGGGGACTGAAGCAGGAAGGCTACGAGGCCATTATAATCAACAACAACCCTGAAACGGTTTCCACCGATTTCGATACGTCCGACAGGCTGTACTTCGAACCTCTGACTCCCGAGGACGTGGAAGAGATAATCGAGCTTGAACAGCCTGACGGCGTTATTGCCCAGTTTGGAGGCCAGACGGCCATCAAGCTGACCAATCCGCTTGCCGAAGCAGGCGTGAAAATATTCGGCACGGCGGCCAAAAACGTGGATGCGGCGGAAGACAGGGAAAAGTTCGACGCCATACTGGAAAGCCTGAATATACCCAGGCCGAGGGGCGCTACGGTAAGAACGGTCGAAGAAGCCGTTGAAGCAGCCAACAGACTGGGGTACCCGGTACTGGTCCGTCCGTCATATGTGCTGGGTGGCAAGGGTATGGAAATAGCGTACAACGACAAGGATATCGTGGATTTCATGGAGATAATCAACCGGGAAGAGCAGGAGCACCCCATCCTCATTGACAAGTACCTGATGGGCAAGGAACTGGAAGTCGACGCTGTCTGCGACGGCGAGGACATACTTATTCCCGGCATCATGGAACACCTGGAGCGGGCTGGTGTCCATTCAGGGGACAGCATATCCATATATCCTCCCCAGAGCCTGTCTTTCAAGACCAAGGAGAAGATCATCGACTATACGAAAAAGCTGGCCAAAGCTCTCGAAGTGGTGGGTATAGTAAACATCCAGTATGTCCTGTTCAACAACGAACTATATGTAATAGAGGTAAATCCGCGGTCAAGCCGCACTGTGCCCTACATAAGCAAGGTCACGGGCATTCCCATGGTAAAGATGGCGACCCGTATAATGATGGGGAAAAAACTGTCCGACTTCCCCTATGGTACCGGGCTGTACAGGGAAAGCGATTACGTTGCGGTAAAGGTGCCTGTGTTCTCTTTCGAGAAACTTCATGGAGTAGATACGGGACTGGGTCCTGAAATGAAGTCTACCGGCGAGGTGCTTGGTCTTGCGAAAAACCTTTATGAGGCTACGCTGAAAGGTTTGATTGCAGCGGGCTACAAGTTCCCCGAACCGGGAAGCGGCATCCTGTTTACAGTACGGGATACTGACAAGCCGGAGCTGGTCGACCTTGCCGACGGGTTTGAACGGCTGGGCTACAAGCTGTACGCCACGGGCAAGACAGCCCTGTACCTGAACAAGCACGCCATTGCCACCAACAGTGTCAAGAAGATCCACGAGGGATCGCCCAATATAATTGACCTTCTCGAACAGGGTAAGATTCAAATGATCGTGAACACTCCCACCAAGGGCAGAAACTCGGAAAGGGACGGGTTCCAGATCAGGAGAAAGGCCGTGGAACGCTCCATACCATGCCTTACAAGCCTTGACACTGCTTTTGCAGTCCTCCATTGCCTGCAGACAGGCAGAAAGCCGGAAGAACTGGACATAATAAGTTTGAGGGATTTAAAAAACAGGTGATTATTTTATGGTTTTAGTTTATAATGTAAAGTAATGATTCCGCAGGTTCCATAACACATATTCAAAACTATATTTACTGATAAGGGGTATAATGCTTCAGCATCCGGCCAACAGTATTCATTCAGCAGATAAGCAGATATCTTCACCCTCTGAGAAAAATAGAATATCAGAAAGTTATAAGGTGGTATTCTTCTTATTTCTTAGTTTGGTGTTTATTATTCCTGCTTTTTTTATAATACCTCCCATGAGATATGGACGGGTTGCATTAAAATCTTACTGTCTCCTGCAAATCTGCTGACAGACTATATTCAACTTGCAAATATCGGAGCCGCTTTGGTTAATGTGGGCATTATGATATTGGTAAGTGTTGGTATGGTTAAGGTGAACGGTCTGGTAATAGACGGGAAAATAATAGCAGCTATTTTTACTGTCGCCGGATTTTCCTTTTTCGGTAAAAACCTGTTTAATTCCATCCCTATTACACTGGGAGTTTTACTGTTTGCAAAAATTAAACGAAAAAAGTTTAAGGACTACATATTGCAAGCCTTATTCGGTACGGCTTTAGGTCCCCTGGTAAGCGAGTTTTGCTTTAATCTGGGACTTTCTGTGTTCCCGGGATTACTTTTTGGCGTTATTATGGGTATTATAGCAGGATTTTTGATACCTCCCCTGGCTGAGAGTTTTACCAAGTTTCATCATGGGTTCAATCTCTATAACATAAGGTTTCACTTCCGGAATCATCGGTATGTTTTTTCTGGCAATTTTGCGCAGCATGGGTATAGATGTTAAGGCTGTCTCAGTGATATCTTCAGGTAATAATCTGTTTTTTTCAATATTGCTTTATTCTATTTTTACAATCATGCTTTTATGCGGGCTATATATTAACAAATGGAGTTTTAAAGGCTATAGAGAGCTATTGGAACAGACCGGAAAAGGTGGGCCTGATTTTACTGAATTATCAGGTCTGGGGCTTACCATAATTAACATGGCACTCTTAGGCTTTTTGGCGACTTCTTATGTTCTGGTTATAGGCGGAGAGCTGAACGGCCCAACCATAGGGGGTATTTTAACTGTTGTTGGTTTTGGTGCGACAGGTAAGCATCTAAGGAATGTAATTCCTATTATCATTGGAGTCTTTATTGCCAAGCTTCTTAATATTTATGAACATAACTCAACAGCGGCAATTATTGTAGCTCTTTTCGGCACGACCCTTGCGCCTGTCTCAGGGTATTATGGAGTTATACCAGGAATAATCGCAGGCATTCTTCATATGGCCTTAACTATGAATATTGGTATTCTGCACGGGGGAATGAACCTATATAATAACGGTTTTTCAGGAGGCTTTATTGCTGCCGTTATGATACCGGTTCTTAACTCGATAATGACTAAAAAACAGCCTTCTGTTCAAATAACTGCCACTTCAGATATGCTAAAAAAGACTATTGGTGAAAACCAACAGTCTTATTTTGGTGCGGACAAGAGGACTTGAACCTCCACGGTTTCCCGCCAGATCCTAAATCTGGTGCGTCTGCCAATTCCGCCATGTCCGCAGAAATTGTGGCTTCTTTATCATAAAGCCTGTAAAATGTTTTGTCAATACAGACAGGATGTCTCATCGGATCAATAATGTGAAAACGCGGCGGATGCGGAAAAATAATCAAGATACTTTTTTTTGATTTTCCCTGATGACATAAGTCAAAAATGATGGTATATTTGATTCTATTAGAAAATGGAGAAAAATATACACATCTGGGGAAAGAAATAAGATGGTCTTTACCCGTAATAGTATTAAAAGCATTATCAGAACACCATTTAAGACTATTATGTTCCTGCTTCTGATCGCAGCGGTGACGGCATTTTTATACCTTGGCATAAATACATGGGCAGCAAGTTCTTCCATGCTCCGTGACTGCGATGAAAACTATACCACCATAGTGACAATCGAGTACCTTGAGGACTATGGCTCCAACAAGGGAAGCAAGAGCGAAGCCATGTTGGCGGACATTGCTTCAATCGATTTTGACGCAATCGCATCCAACGAGAACGTGATCCTTTGGCAGCCCTCCGACACGGGAATGGGTTCGGCTGCGAATATCGTTTACAATGACTTCAAATCCGATTACAGCGACTACTGCGTGTTCCTCGTCACGGGGATAAGGAAATTCGCTGAGGGCAGTCCTTACTACGGGAAGCTGGTGAAATCCCTGTACTCAATGTACAATTATGATCCCGGATACGCGATTTTTATTGAGGACAATTTCGAAAAATTCGGGTTTGAACCTGATCCTACAGCTACATATGTGCTCCATGCGGTAAATAGAAGGACCAACGCAAACGGCCTGCTGATAGAAATATCTCCCTTTTACAGTTGGATTGCGCAGGAAGCCGGCGTAAACTGTGCCGATATAAAACCGTTCCAGGAGATAGATTCGGTTGAAGCGTTCGATGCGGATGGAGACAATGTATATCAGACAATAGCCAGGTTCTATGCCGCAATGAACAATTCCCTCATGGTCTGCCGGGCGCGGGAGCTTGAAGATCTTGAGGAATTTCATCAGAATTACCTGTATCCTGTTTCAGGGCGACTGTTTACAAGGGAGGAATCCGATGCAGGAGCCAAGGTATGCGTGATATCCCAGAATCTTGCGGAAAATCACAAGTTAAAGGTCGGGGACGTACTGACCATCCGGCTTCCGGATGATGATAGCGCGACGATGTATGCATGGGGCGACAGGATGTCCCGGCAGGAAAACCTTACCGTCGTAGGGATTGTCAATTATAATGAAGATTATTACCGGAATGTATATACAACACCACTAACCGATTCGGCAAGGCCGGTACGCTATATGTACGATCTTGGCCAGGCTACTATAAAAAACGGTACTGCCGATGAATTTATCGCCGCAATTAAGCCACTGCTCCCTGAGCGTACATTCATCGCTGTTTATGACCAGGGTTACCAGGCTACGGCCAGCGCTCTCAGGGTCATCAGGAATGCTGCCATAACCCTTTCTATTGTAGCTTTTATCGTGACTATAGCGGTACTGTCTTTCTTCGCCCGAATGTTTACGGATAAGCAGCGTGAAGCAATAGAGACCATGCGGTGCTTCGGCGCGAAAAAGAATGAAGCACGGCTCTATCTTATGGTCGGAGCCTGCCTGATATCTTTCCTTGCTATTCTGACAGGCATCCTGTTAGGAGCCGGATCGGCGCAGAGAGTTATAGAATACGCATATAAATTCGTATCCGAGCTCCAGGTAGTGGATATGCGATACAGCGATGGCTTCAGGGGTCTGGTCAAGCAATTCAAACCTGTCATGACCATGCCGTATATTTTCGCAGTCATTGTTGGCGCCGGAGTCCTTGTTGCTTCTGTCGCATTATGCCTCTACCATGCGGAAAAGACCATCAGCGGGAAACTGATAGCGGCCAGGGCGCGCATACGGGTCCGGCGGCCTCCCAGGAAATCTTCGACTGCGCTTTCAGGCCCACTGCGCTATGCAGTGATTTACATACGACGCAGCGGTCTGCGTTCCTTGCTGGTACCTTTCCTTTGCACCGCAGCTATGATGTTCGTATCATTGCTGCAGTCAACACTGACCTCATATGATACGGCGAAAAAGAATCTGTATGATAGTACAGAGCTGACGGGCTACTGCGCCCAGATGAACGGCAAGTTTTCAGACATGCTGGTTATCAATAACACCCATGCTCAAAAACTTGTAGCGATGGAGAATATCAGTGATGTAAAATACACATACACGCTTAACTACAGTTACCTGGGTATAGTGAGGCATGCTGACGGATCTGAAGGAAATGCTGGTTTCGCGCCGATAGCAAGTGACCCATATAAGCTTGAAATCCTGAACAGTACACTTTTAGCCCAGCCAAACATCATTTTTACCGATGAGGCTAAAAGCGCTCCGGAATTCTTTTTTGCAGATTTTCACGCAGATTTCATGCATGGATGGGATGAAACCCGTTTTTCAAGCCGTGACTGGGAAACGCTGCCATGCATCGTGTCCACCCAGTTCATGAGCAAAAACGGTATAGAATTCGGCGATACCATACGCGTATATGTGAAAGACTACTTTATTGGCGCATTTAATTTTATCGATATCGAGATGCAGGTTGTAGGAAGCTTTACACGGGTTGCTAACCAGGACAACATATACTGTCCGCTGCCCATGGGCGCCCTGGACCCGGAAAATTCCAGGCTTCACGAGCTTCCGCGTAAATATCACACCATAACTACCGGGAAATATCTTAAGGCAGCAACAGATTATCCATACATAGAATCGCTTAATATGGGTATGTTTTCACAACAGCAAATACTTGACATTATTCTTGACAACAAGTATGTCTCTTCACTGACCTTCAAAATCCGCGATCCCCGGCTTTTGGGTGAAGTGAAGGATACGCTTGAAAGAGAAGGTTTTTCAGGTCCTGCAGATCCGAATAGAATACGGGTATGCGTGGTTATAGAAGATGCCCAGTTCAGTGAAACCCTCAGTTCCATCGAGCAGCGCAGCAAATATATGCAAATGCTTTATCCGGTGCTTCTTGTACTTGTATGTATTCTTGGCCTGATAACAGGTTATCTGACGGTGAACAGCCGTCGTGAAGATATCGCGCTCATGCGCGGCATGGGTACCAAAAAGCTGCGTATTTTAGCCACGATATTCATAGAGCAGTTATTGCTGCTGCTTTTTGGAATACTGGTCGCAATCGCATTATGCTTCGCGGCGGGAGATACCACACAGCTCGCTTCGCCTTCGGTTTATGCCTTTTCCATATGTTATGCGCTAAGCGTGACGGTCTCCGTCATACTTCAGAACGCCAAAAAAGCGCTCACAATACTGTCTGAGAAAGAATAGGAGGACATTATGAGCATCCTTACCCTTAAATCCGTACGCTATAGGTACAGCAGCAGATATCATAACGTGGAAGCCCTGAAAGATGTCAATTGCGAGTTTGAACAGGGCCGCATATATGCCATAGTGGGAAAAAGCGGAAGCGGAAAGTCCACCCTGCTTTCACTTATGGCAGGACTGGATCTGCCCAGCGAAGGGGATGTGCTGTTCAGCGGCAAATCCACGCGTACTATGGATCTTGACGCATACCGCAGGAACAACGTTGCGGTAATCTATCAGAACTTCCGTCTTTTCCCGATGCTGACAGCTGTTGAAAACGTCATGTACCCGATGGAACTGCATGGCATAAGACCCAAGGAAGCAAAAAAACGCGCGGAGGAATATATAAGGAGCGTCGACCTGCCCGATTCCGTGTTCAACCGTTTTCCCTCAATGCTTTCGGGAGGAGAGCAGCAGCGTGTGGCGATTGCCCGTGCCCTGGCCATGGAAACAAACCTGATGCTGGCAGATGAACCGACCGGGAACCTGGACAGCACAACGGCCCGCAACATAATTGATCTGCTTGCACGCCTTGCCCATGAACGTAATTATTGCATCATAATGGTCACCCATGATACTGAGTTGCTTGATATGATAGATGTAACCTACCAGATGAAGGACGGTGTCCTGGTCAAGGTATAGGAAAAGAAATATCGTCAAAGACTCATTTCATAGGCGACTCCGCTTGCCGAGCCCTGCATAACGGTATGGAATATTTTATAGAAAGCAAGGGCGGGGACGACTACCTCTTTATCGAATCGGACGCTTTTGAAAGTGCCTTTAAAATTCCCTACACTTATAGATATTATCCCGAAGTGGTGGATTGGCGCGATGATGGCCATATAACGATAACATGGAAGAACAGGGACGATATAATCCTTCAGGCTGAATTGCAGATAGGTTCAGCCACTGCTGTCATCAACGGCTATGAATATGATATTGAAATGGCTCCGGTGGAACGGGACGAACATTGTTACATCCCTGTAAATATCTTCATAGCGCTTCTTGAGATGGATTTGAAATATGACAGCGATCTTGGCGTAATCATAATCGACCGGAAGGAGGATTTCCCCAGAGACATCCTTTTGGGGGCATGGTCGGATATTGATACCTACTTTAGCATCGGACGCCAGGATATCATTTCGGGAACCATTGATTATCCGTCTTCTGCTGTGCAATATGATTTCAGTGAAGACGGAACTTACAGTAAGGTCATGGTAAGCAGTCAAAGTATCAGCGGTAAGGATACCATATTGCTTCTTGAAGGGAAATATAAGATCTGCGGCAATACCTTAGTCCGCTATGACAATTACGAAACGCTGTACCAGGGCAAGCCTATGCAACTTATTCACAAAAAGAAAAAGCTGGATAACGTGGAGTTCGAATATATATATAACTATTTTCCCGATGAAGAGCAAATCAAGCTGGACTTCCTTGTTAAAAAGTATAAGTAGTCTTCGCGCTTAGCATTTCTTTCCTGGCCTCGGTGAAAGCCTTTATAACGTAATCCAGGTCCTGTTTTGTATGAGCCGCCGATATCTGGACCCTGATCCTTGCTTTTCCCTTGGGCACGACGGGATAGAAGAAACCTACTACATATACTCCCTTTTCAAGCATCCTCTGCGACATCTGCTGTACAATTCGTGCGTCTCCAAGTATTATAGGAACTATTGGATGAATACTGTCTCCAACATCGAATCCGGCCTTTTTCATGCCTTCTCTGAAATACCTGGTGTTTTCCATAAGGGTCTCTCTGAGTTCGCCGCAGCGAGACAGCATTTCAATTACTTTTATTGATGTATAGGCAATGGCGGGCGAAAGCGTATTTGAAAAGAGATAGGGCCTGGATCTTTGTCTCAGCAGTTCGATGATTTCCTTTCTTCCGCTGGTGAATCCGCCGCTTGCTCCCCCCAGAGCTTTTCCAAGGGTGCTTGTTATTATGTCCACTTTGTCCGAAACTCCAAAATACTCAGGTGTGCCGCGCCCGTTTTTGCCGATAAACCCGGTTGCGTGGCTGTCGTCAACCATAACAAGTGCGCCATATATTTCAGCCAGTCTGCATATTTCAGGAAGGTTGGCCAAAATACCGTCCATGGAAAATACACCATCGGTTGCAATCAGTTTCAGGCGCGCACCCTGTGCTTCTCTAAGTTTTTGCTCCAGATCTTCCATATCATTGTTTTTATAGCGATAGCGCTTTACTTTGCAAAGGCGTATTCCGTCAATAATACTGGCATGATTCAGCTCATCGCTGATTACGGCATCTTCTTCGGACAAGATAGTTTCAAAAAGACCTCCGTTCGCATCAAAGCAGGAACTGTACAGAATGGTGTCTTCAGTGCCAAGGAACTCACTTATGCTTTTTTCCAGTTCCTTATGGATTTCCTGGGTTCCGCAGATGAAGCGTACAGAGGACAGCCCGTATCCCCATTTATCATAGCTTTCTTTAGCAGCGGCAATTACTTCCGGATGGTTGGACAGGCCAAGATAATTATTGGCACACATATTGAGTACAGTTCTGTTTCCCGAAATACCAACGTTTGCAGACTGGGGACCTGTCAAAATCCTTTCGTCTTTCCATAGACCATCTTCCTTAATACTGTTTATTACAGACTGAAAATGTTTTCTGGCCGTCTCATTCATTACCGTCTCATCTCCCTTAATAAATTAACATGTATAAACCCTTATGCCTGAAGATCTGTTTAGCGCTCTGACCATGTTGTTATACCCAATTGAGGATAACTTTTCCTGACTGGCCGGATGCCATTACCTCGAAAGCCTCCTGGTAATCAGTGTAATGGAAGTGATGAGTTATTACCGGAGAAATATCCAGGCCGGACTGTATAATGACTGTCATTTTATACCAGGTTTCATACATCTCCCGTCCGTATATCCCCTTTATTGTCAGGCCATTAAATACGACTTCATCCCAGTTGATAGAAGTATCGGAGCTTTGAATCCCCAGCAGGGCTATCTTTCCGCCGTGTGCCATAACACTTAACATTTCCTTGAAGGCGATGCTGCTGCCCGACATTTCAAGGCCTATGTCAAAGCCTTCGGTCATGCCCAGCTTCTTCATCGCTTCTTTCAGGGAAGTCTCCCTTGGGTTTATAGCCATAGTAATTCCGAATTTTTCGGCAAGCTTCAAACGGTATGGATTAATGTCGGTAATAACCACATGCCTTGCGCCTGCGTGCCTTACCACAGCCGCAGCCATTATGCCGATAGGGCCAGCCCCTGTTATGAGGACATCCTCGCCAAGAACATTAAAGGAAAGCGCTGCATGTACTGCATTTCCGAAAGGATCAAAACAACTTAATATATCCTCAGGAATGTTTTTATCGCAATACCATACGTTTGTCTGCGGGATTGCAATGTATTCGGCAAATGCCCCCTGGCGGTTAACGCCAACACCGCTTGTTTTCATGCAAAGATGACGTCTTCCTGCCAGGCAGTTCCGGCATGTTCCGCAGACAATATGACCTTCTCCCGAAACCAGGTCGCCGACCTTGAAATCATGCACATTGTCGCCTACCGCTGCTACGGTGCCAACAAATTCATGACCTATTACCATGGGAGTCCGTATGGTTCTTTGCGCCCATTCATCCCAATTATAAAAATGTACATCGGTCCCGCATATGGATGTTTTTCTGATTTTTATAAGAACATCGTTTATGCCTATTTGGGGAACAGGCACTTCCTCCAGCCATATGCCAGGTTTATCATATTTCTTAACCAGGGCCTTCATTTTTTGATCTTTATACGTAGCGCATTCTCCTTTCTTCTTTCCGTTCCCGCCGGCGATTAATCCGGCCCGCCTGGTCTGTTCCTTTCAGGTCATAGCTCTTTACAGAGCTTTTTATCATATCTATGCTGTTTATTTGCATCAAATAATAATTACCCAGTATCCTTCACCTGTCATTCAGGTCTGAAGCTACGTTTTATCCAACACTATTTTATCATATCACACATAAACTAAGATTGATATGAAACACATTCAGGGGTTTTTTTGACAGTGGCGGAAGGGATGGAAAACGTTCGCTTACACATGCTTGAAGAGGCCTTTAATAAAGACGGTTATGAAATAACCGGGCATATCATGAAATTCGGCAGGCTCGGCATAGTGGCCGAGCACAGGACGGCCTTCAACTATGATACCGGTGAAAAGAAAAAAGTATATTATGTTGAGGGGACCCGTTATGAAATGGGTTATCTCCTTGGTTTCCTCGCAGAAAAACAGGTCATGGAAATGACGAGGGACTTTTCGGAGCAATTGCCGCTTCTGTTCATAGGCAGCAGGAATCCCGGCAAAATAAAGTTCATTGGCAATGCCCTTAAGAGCATAGTGAAAACCTTTGTAAAACCTTCGTTTGCCAGCCAGCCGCAGGGTATAAGGGATGAAATAAGGGGCCTGGCGGATGGCTGCAGGGAGCGGAATCCCGGCACAGGAGTCACTCCCGGGGATCTGATGGTATTAAATATCGGTTTTGATATCCTTCTTTCCATGGTATATACCGGCACATTCCTGAAAGCAGGATTATTCGGACTGATGCCCGTAGATTTCAAAATACCGTTTATGTGCAATGCCTTTTCGATATTTGGCAAATCGGCCGGCGGCGGACACTATTTCGGCAGGGATTTCATGTTCCCGTCAGCGGGAGTATTTCACAGGACAGCCACCATGGTTATATGCAATCCGGTTGATGAAAATGGCAATGAATCCGTTCCATTTGTAAGTGTAACGGCCCCGGGCCTCGTCGGCAGCATCTCGGCTATGAACATGAAAGGGATAGCAATCGGATTGGATATGTCTGTCGGGTTTAACTGCAATCCAGAGAACATTGGGGTTAATTCACTGGCTTTATGCCGTGAATGTATCCAGCACGGCGCAAGCTGCGAAGATATAGTGAAAAGGATGGCTGAAACGAAGCGGGGCGTTACCTGGAACTACATCGTTTCAGACGGCGTTAGGGACAGGGCATGCGTTATAGAAGCGGGGAAGACTCAGAAAGAGCATGACCTGTTAAGGGTGATTCCTTATGAAAACAGGGCTTATATGCCAGACAGGAACTTTATCAGGCAGCATTGGTCGGCAGACTTCCATAACGGGCTGATGGTCCGGTGGAATGATTATAAGTATCCGACCGCTTACCTGAAATTCAATGAAAAGTTGTGGGCCTTCTATAATAAAAAGCACTCTGCAGCAAAGAAGCTTTACCCGGATGCTTTTGGACCGGAAGGCTTTATTAATAAAAGCTGGACCGAGAAAAACTGCCCGTCCACGTTTTACTTCGCTCCCCAGCGCGAGGACAGCGATGACCTGGTCATTGCGACCAATCATTTCATTATCCCCGAGATGCAGCTATATTCCATGCATCCCTGGACTTCGATGGTGCTGGGCTTAAAGATCAACGATATCCAATGGCGGTATGACGCACTGAACAGCGAAATCATGCAGGCATTGAGAGAAAAAGGGACTATCGGCTATTCCATGGCCAGAAAACTGATAGATTTCCTGGCTCCCTATGGCAGGTATCCGTCATATTACGCTGATAACCCCAGGAGCCATGACGGCAAAGAGATACGCATCGAAGGCTGCACTTCTTTATTTGATCTGAAAAATATGACAGTTGAAAGTCATTTCGGATACTATTGCGATGAATGGATAAAGATAACTCTGACAAATTATTTTGAAAATGCTTCTTGACTTAATATATTTTCCGTTTGACAATAAATACACCAGCGTGTATTGACATTTTATAGCTTGTAACATAATATAAAAAATAACAAAACCGAACACAGGCAAAATGGCGTTGACGGGGAGGAGTACATGCTTGCCGGAAGCGTAGAGAGGAGATGGCCGGTGAAAATCTCCGTGAAGGAAGTATGGAAGTAGCCCCTGAGCTGTGAACCGAAAGGTTGATCCGAGTAGGCTTCAACGGGTTTTCCGCCGTTAAAAGGAAAGCGGTATCGGATAGACAGCTTGATTTATCCCGTACCGGCTGAGTGCAGATAGCAATATCTGAAACGTAGGTGGTACCACGGATGCATAGTCCGCCCTAAGCGTGTAGCTTATGGCGGATTTTTTGTTATGTGTTCGAAAAAAAACAGGAGGTATTGCCATGGAAAAAAGATATGATTTCAGAAAAGTTGAAAAGGAAATGCAGGATTTCTGGAGGGAGAATTCAGTCTACAGGTTTGACCCCGGGAGCGAAAACGAGATCTACTCCATTGACACGCCGCCCCCGACTGTCAGCGGCAGCCTTCATATCGGGCACATATTTTCCTACACCCAGGCCGAGATGATAGCCCGGTACAGGCGCATGCAGGGATATAACGTCTTTTATCCCTTTGGCTTCGACGACAACGGACTGCCCACCGAAAGGCTCGTTGAAAAGGAAGAAGGAGTGAAAGCGAAAGACCTTCCCAGGAGCGAGTTTATCAGGATGTGCATGAAGACGTGCGAAAAATATGAAAAAGAGTTTAAAGAACTGTGGGAGTCACTGGGCTTTTCGGTAGACTGGTCTCTCCGGTATGAAACTATCAATCCCATGGCCCGGCGTATCTCGCAAAGGTCGTTTATAAGGCTCTTAAAAGACGGCAAGGCATACATGAAGGAATCCCCGGTCCTTTGGTGCCCCGAATGCCAGACGTCCATCGCCCAGGCGGAGCTTGAAACCGCGGATAAGGAAACCACGTTCAGCTATATAAAATTCAAGTCGGGGGACGAGATCCTGCCGGTCGCCACAACAAGGCCGGAACTTCTTTACGGATGCGTTTGCCTGTTTATAAATCCGAAGGATGACAGGTATTCAAAATATATTGGCAGGAAAGCTGTCGTTCCTTTATACGATTATGAAGTACCCATACTGGCTGACGAAAAAGCCTACATGGATAAAGGCACGGGCATAGTCATGTGCTGCACTTTCGGGGACAGCACCGATGCCGGGTGGTACGAAACCCATAAGCTGCCTTACAGGAAGGTCATACTTCCCGACGGCACCATAGATGGAAATGTTCCTTTTATCGGAGGTCTTAACGTCATCGAAGCCAGGCACAGGATAACAGGCCTGCTTTCGGAGAAAGGACTTATTATCAAATCGGAAAGCATTACGCACACGGTCGCGGTTCATGAACGCTGCGGAAAGGATATAGAGATCATACCCTCAAGGCAATGGTATATTGACATCCTCAGCCGCAGGGAGAAGTTCCTCGAAGCGGCCGACAGCATCAAATGGTACCCGAAGCATATGAAGAACAGGTATATCGCGTGGGTAGAGAATCTTAAATGGGACTGGTGCATATCCCGCCAGCGCTGTTTCGGCGTTCCTTTCCCCTTATGGTACTGCAAAAAATGCGGCAATGTCATGGTCGCTGATGAAGAAATGCTGCCGGTTAATCCCATGGAAACAGGACCGGGCAAACCCTGCCAGTGCGGATCGAACGAGTTCGAGCCCGAAACGTCCGTTTTCGATACATGGGCCACCTCATCGGTCACTCCCCAGATAAATGCAAGGTGGGGGGAGGAAGGCGATCTCTCCGGAAGGCTTCTTCCCATGAACATGAGGACCCAGGCCCACGAGATAATACGTACATGGGCGTTTTATACCATTGTCAAAAGCTTATACCATACCGGCCGGATCCCGTGGAAGGATATCATGGTATGCGGCTTCGTGCTCGCGAAAAGA
>DUSJ01000081.1 GCA_012842645.1 Clostridiaceae bacterium
ATGGAAGCTTCGTCAATGATGAGTACATCGGCATCGAGAGGATTTTCCTCGTTGCGCATGAAGTATGGACGCTCGTTGTCTTCTATGCTGTAGCCCGCTTCAAGAAGCCTGTGTATAGTCCTGGCCTCGTAACCGGACGTTTCGCTGATACGCTTTGCCGCTCTCCCGGTCGGTGCTGCCAGTACTGCTTTATTTCCCTTTTCTTCAAGGATCTTCATCAGTGTCCTGATGATGGTTGTCTTTCCTGTTCCGGGCCCGCCGGTTATAACCGACACCCCGTTCGACAGGGCGCACATGATGGCTTCTTTCTGTATATCATCCAGGTACAGGTTCTGTTCATTTTCGAATCTATCGATCAGGAATGCGGCCTCCCGCGCCAGGTCCTCACTGCGTCTTCTGTTCATCAGGGTCAGCTTCCTGGCGCAATACCTTTCGGCTTCCAGCAGCTCCCTGTCATATATCCTGTCCGGGTATTGCCTTTCGGTGGCGATACGTCCTTCCAGCCTCAGGGCATCCATTACGTCATAAAGGTATTCTTCCTGAACGTTTGCAAGCTTGACAGCGGCTTTATACAGTTCTTCGGAAGGCATGTAAGTATGACCGTCGGATATCGATTCGGACAGCACATACATTATGGCGCTTTTCAGCCTATCCTTGGAATGTGCTTCAAACCCCACGGACCGGGCGATCCTGTCGCATATGGCGAAAGTCAGGCCTATATCGCTTTCCGCCAGCCTGTACGGGTTTTCACGGATGATATTTTCGGCGTCAGACCCGAGTTTGTCCCGGATCCTGGCAGCAATGCCGGACGGTATCCCGAAGTTTTGGGCAAGCATCATCAGGCTTCGCATTTTCTCGTGTTCGATGAAGGCTTGTCCGAAGTAAAGGGCCCGTTCGGCCGATATGCCTTTTATTTCTGTAAGTCTTAACGGTTCAAATTCCAGAATCTCAAAGGTATGCTCCCCGAAGCGTTCGACGATCTTTTTCGCGGTAGCGCTGCCCATCCCTTTAATAAATCCGCTTGAAAGATATTTCAAAACCTGGTCTTCACGGGAGGGCCCCTTCCTTTCGCACTGCCGCACGGCGAACTGGCGGCCATAATCCGGGTGTATGACAAATTCGCCCGAAGCGGTTATCCTCTCGCCTTCGGTAAGGAGAGGTATAATTCCGACCAGCGTGATACGCGTATTATCATCTGATTCAAGTTCGCAGACAGTATAGCCGGTTTTTTCATTCGCATACCGGATCGATGAGATGGTTCCGCTTACCTGTTCCACTTATACACCTGTCATTCGTTAACGAAATTTTCTCCTTGTATCATACAATAGGATACCTGCTCCGGCAACACTTCTATGGGATATGTTCTTTTCAGTTTCTCAAGGATCCCGATGGTCTCGGCATCATGGGGCGAAATCATAAGGTATATTTTGCCATCAGTCATGAATTTTTCCGGTATTTGCTCAAAGTAGATCTGTCTTACCAGTCCTTCAAGTTTTGAACCAGAATTCTGTGGTAAATATAATATTAACCTGATGCCATTATCTTTGAACCTTGAATCGTAAGAGTTCACCAGGTACTGTATGGTATATACCATGCCTATGAAGGCAAAACAGGAAAGGATAATAAGAAAAATGGCTTCCATGAGGCCGCACCCTGTTTCCTGGATAACCAGTTTCTTTATATATGATATGTAAACAACTAGCACGGTGTTCATCATGGAGGATTCACATGCAAAGGTTGTCTGTTAAAGAACTGAAACCGGGAATGAGGCTTGCGAGGGATGTCGTCCTGGATGATGGTCGTATCCTTCTTCTGAAAGGTTTTACAATAAAGCCTCGTTACATTAAGAAACTTGAATTGCATAACGTTCCCTATATCTTTGTCGAGGATTCA
>DUSJ01000082.1 GCA_012842645.1 Clostridiaceae bacterium
ACTCCTGGACAGTATCACGCGCCTTGCGAGGGCATATAACCTGACTATTCCGCCTACGGGCAGAACTCTGTCGGGCGGACTTGATCCGGGAGCCCTCCACAAACCGAAGCGCTTCTTCGGTTCAGCGCGCAATATCGAGAACGGAGGCAGCCTTACCATCATAGCCACAGCGCTGATCGATACCGGCAGCCGCATGGACGATGTAATATACGAAGAATTCAAGGGAACAGGCAACCTTGAGCTGCACCTGGACAGGAAGCTGTCCGAAAAGCGTATTTTCCCCGCAATAGATATAAACCGTTCAGGAACGAGACGAGAAGAACTTTTGCTTTCACAGAAGGAACTCGAGGGAATATGGGCGATCCGCAAGGCAATGAGCAATCTCGGCACCGCGGATGTTACGGAGATGATCATAAACAGGCTGATGAACACGAAGACCAATGCCGAGTTCATAAACGGCATAAACACCGCCCTGACCCAGAAGGACAAAAACAGTTTCGATATCATATACAAATAAGCGGCAGCAGTTTCATTGTGCTTGCAATTATGACACCGATATGGTAAAATACCAGTCGATGCTTTTTTGAGCCATGATTAAAGAATGTTTCGATAAATGAAACGCAGTCAATGTAAGCGAGGTGAAAACCATGCAGGAAGGTATCCATCCCAAATACGGACCGGCAGTTGTACGCTGTGCATGCGGCGCGACTTTTGAAACAGGTTCGACAAAACCCGAACTCAGGGTCGAAATATGTTCACAGTGTCATCCATTCTTTACCGGTAAACAGAAGATAGTCGACACCGGCGGACGTGTTGACAAGTTCAAGAAGAAATATGGAATCAAATAACAATAGAGAACCGGGTTTATCCCCGGTTTTTTATTTTAAGGCGGAGGACATTATATGGGCAGGGAAAAGCAACCATGGAAATCATATGTTTTAATAGCTCTTGGGTGCCTGATCACCGCTATAGCGCTCAATGTTTTCCTTATTCCGTTCAAGCTGGCGCCCGGTGGAGTATCGGGGCTTTCTACGGTGGTTTATTATATCATTGGCGGTATCATCCCAGTGGGTGTCCTGATGCTTATTTTCAACATCCCCCTGTTCCTTTTGGGGTATAAGCACAAAGGCAGGGGATTCATGATTCGCTCCCTGTACGGGGCTGTGATGCTTTCCCTGGCAACGGATCTGACGGCTCCCTTCTTCAACTGGCTGACGAACGAGTACTTCATTGCTTTGGACAACGAGATGGCGAATCCGGACCTGCTGCTTTATGCCCTGCTTGGAGGCGGCATTATGGGATTCGGCCTTGCGATTGTTCTTAAGGAAGACGCTACCACCGGCGGTACCGATATGCTCGCTGCATTGCTGAAAAACCTGTTCCCGAAGTTTTCGGTCGGCCAGTATCTGTTGTTCATGGACGGCTGTGTCATAGTCTTTGCCATAATCGCGTTCAAAAGCGTGAAATTGGGGCTCTATGCCTCGCTGAGCATCTATGTGGCGTCAAAAAGCATCGACGCATACCTCGAAGGCATGCATTTTTCAAAGAGCCTGCTGATAATATCCGAGAAATCCGAAATGATCGCCCAAAGGCTTCTTACTGAAGTGGACAGGGGCGTGACAGGTCTGAAAGGAATAGGCATGTACAGTAAAAAGGACAAAACGGTGCTTCTCTGTGTTGTCAAGCGTGAAGAGATCCCCTTTGTCAAGCAAATCGTTAAGGAATGTGACCAAAGAGCTTTCGTTCTGCTTATCGACGTGCGCGAGGTGCTGGGCGAAGGATTTACCCCTTTGCCTCATTCAAAAGATAACTGATGGCTTACGTATCTATCCAGCTTACTTAATATAAATGGCTGCTTACTGCAGCCATTTATCACTCGGTGAATCCATCAGGGATTCAAGTCGCGACAGCACCGCTATCCGTGCTTCGCTTAAGTCGCATGCAGACACGCGTTTACCTTACTAATCCTTTATGACTGCTTTCCTGGCCAGCAGCCAGCTGAAGCCGTAAAAGGCAGCCGACAGAACGATGCCTGACACCACGGCATTGGCCGGGGCTTCAAAAGCGAACCTGATGACCTTTGCGAAAACATTGGATATTGCAAATCTGAAAATGTACTTATCCATCGCCGGAAGAACAAAAAGCAGAGCTGCGGGCACGCCGACGGATACGGCTATTTTCTGTCCCTTGTTCATCCTGTAATATAGTGTCGTGATTAAAAAACCCAAAGCCGAAACCATTGAATAAATGCTGAAGCAAAAAAGGAATGAAACCGGGAAAGCAGCGACGGCGCTGTTCTGCGGACCGTACATCAGTTCCAGCATCCCGATGAAATCAAGCCTTCCGCCAAAAGTCAGCAGGTTTTTGCCTATAACAAGGATGATGTTGTCAATCAATGACATGGCAAGGCAAAGGATCAGCGAACACATAATCTGGCTTGATATGATTGCCTTCCTGCTAATCCCGTTCTGCATGAAAAACCTGAATGTTTCCCTGAAGGAGTTCAGTCCTAATATGAATAGAAATACAATCGTGGCGATTTCCAGGCTGTTGGTCTTTCCTTCGGTGGTCTTGATGGTTATAATGGTTGTGCTTATCAGCAAAATCAGTGCCGCCACAGCCAGGTAAAAGATAATGACAGATTTTTTGCTTTCATACAGGCGATATTTCAAGGCTGCTTTGATATTCATTGCATGTTTCCTCCTTCCCCGGTCAGTTGGATGAATAATTTCTGCAGATCCATCCTTGATATGCTGAGACCTTCAGGCATTGATCTTTTGTCCGGGGTGCCTTCTATATAGGCATTCTTCAGCCCGCCAAGAGTCTCGGAAGCAATAACTTTTTTATCCCGCGCAAATTCATCCACGGCGGAGATATGTCCGGTAACACAGTAGTATTTTGAAAGCAGGGATTCCCTTGGCTCGTTCCTGATAATCCTGCCTTTGTTGATTATGACAACATCCTCTATGATACCGGAAACTTCCTCAATGAGGTGGGTCGAAATGATATAAGTTGCCGGGTTCTCCGAGTAAGTCTCTATCAGCACCCTGTAAAAAAGATCCCTGTGGTTTGCGTCCAGCCCGAGGACCGGCTCGTCAAGCAGGATGTACGGAACGTTTACGCTCAATGCCGTTACCAGTTTGAATATGGTTCCGTAACCTGTGGACAGTGATTTTATTTTTTTATTAAGGGAAAGGCCGAACCTCCCCGACAGTTCCACGGCCCTGTCCCTGTCGAAGGAATCATAGAATTCCCCTGTCCATCGGAAGGCATCCGCCACCTTCATGTTCTCGGGATAATAATTGCTTTCGCTCATCATGAATATCCTGGAAAGATTACTTTCATTCTCGGTTACCGGCGACCCGTCAAGGATGACGCTGCCTTCGTCGGCAAAGATTCTGCCGGTGATAGTGTTGAGCAGCGTGGTTTTCCCCGCTCCGTTCCTGCCAAGCAGGCCATAGATCCTGTTCTCCCCGAAATAAAGATTTATCCTGTCCAGGGCTGTTATGTCACCGAATCTCTTCGTTACATTCGTTACACTCAAGCCTTTCATTCCTTAAACCCTCTTTCCACCATTTTGATTATGTCTTCCTTTGAAAAACCCAATCGCTTCGCTTCGCTGACGAGCTTTGAGACGTAATTGTCAAAAAACTCTTCTTTTCTACGGTTCTTTAGTTTCCCGACAGCGCCTTTGGCCACAAACATACCAAGCCCTCTTCTCTTGTACACGATTCCCCTGTCCACGAGAATGTTTATTCCTTTTAATGCAGTTGCCGGGTTGATCTTATAACTTACTGATATCTCAGTGGTCGAAGGGATCTGCGTTTCTTCCGGGAAGACCCCGGACAGTATGGCATCCTCGATCTGTTCGGCGATTTGTATGAATAATGGCCGTTCGTCTTCAAAATGCAGCTGCAATCCTCTTCACCCTTTCCGCGCAGAATGGCCGGCGATCTTTCGTGTGGCTGAATGCTAATTAGTTAATTAGTTAGTTACTCATATAACTAACTATACCACTAATTTTTTATTTGTCAACAGTTAATTTTATATATGAAATCATATTTGCTATTGTAAAATATAATAATTTTTCTTATTGTATTATTGTCAGCAAATACTTGCCATTGATTTAGGATGCGGATAAGGATGCCTTTGATCATTTTTTGCTGAACGGATGGTATCGATGATAATTGATTGCTGTGCTGTCTGCGCTCCCGGACCGGCAAGGCCGGAAAACCAGGACAACCTGTATATAAACGGCGTATTTCGGGAGAACTTTTCCGACAATACCCCTTTCCGGTACAGCGACAGGGTCTCAAACCGTGGTCTCTACGCAGTGGCGGACGGAATGGGTACCGAAAAACACGGCGCTCTTGCAGCTCTTATCGCGGTACAGGCTATGGATACCATCAGGCTGTCAGACCTTACAGGCCGCAGTATGGCTTGTTACCTGATTGGAAGAAACGCGGTAATCTGTGACATGATGAAAGAAAACGGCGAAATATGTATAGGATCAACATTCGCCGGCCTTGCCATAAACGGCGGGAATGCCTGCGCTGTGAACATAGGCAACAGCAGGATATACCTGCTGCGGGGCCGGAGATTAACGCAATTGAGCCATGATCACACAACAGTCCTGCAGGAGCCCGATACCGGGGTTGCTGCAGAAGGGCCGGGATACAGACACGATGAAGGGCGCAGACTCACGCAGCACCTTGGGGTTATCCCCGGTGAATTTGACATTGAACCTCATATCGTCAGCTTTCCACTGGTCGATAATGATCTTTTACTGCTGTGCAGCGACGGCCTGACAGATATGCTCGACGATTCCTGTATCAGTAGAGTTCTTGAGACATCAGCTTCAATGGACCGGAAAGTTGAAACCCTGTACGAGTCTGCCCTCAGGAACGGAGGGAAAGACGACGTTACCATATTGCTTTTGAAAGTGAAAAAAGAAGTTTAGTCTGCAGATTGTTATATTTTTGTAGTATAATTGAATAAAGGTTCTACTGAATGACGAAGATCCTATTGATAACAATAGGTTTCTTCATTGTAAAAATATAATAACATGAAGGGGTAACAAAGTATGGACGACAAGACAAGATTACAACTAAAGAAAACAGCGACCTTGATCAGGAAAGGTATTATTACGGCGGTGGCCTCGGCGGGGAGCGGGCACCCGGGGGGATCTTTATCCATAGCGGATATATTGACATACCTTTATTTCGTGGAGATGAAGATAGATCCCAGGAACCCGAAGGATCCCGACAGGGACCGACTGGTTATGTCCAAGGGCCACTGCACGCCGGGACTGTATGCTGCCCTTGCCCACAGGGGATTTTTCCCGATTGAAGACCTTGAAAGTTTCAGGCAGGCCGACAGCTATCTTGAAGGACATCCCAATATGAACAAGGTGCCTGGTGTCGATATGTCTACGGGTTCTTTAGGCCAGGGGATCGCTGCTGCGGTGGGCATGGCGCTTGCCGGGAAACTGGACAAAAAGGATTACCGGGTCTATGCCATACTTGGAGACGGAGAACTTGACGAGGGGCAGGTCTGGGAGGCTGCTATGGCCGCTGCCCATTATAAGCTGGACAATCTGACTGCCATCGTGGATTACAACAGGCTCCAGATCGACGGCGACATCACAAAGGTAATGAATCCTGAGCCGATTGCCGACAAGTTTGCGGCATTCGGTTGGAATGTAATATCCATAAATGCTCACGATTTCGATGAAATAGAGAAGGCTGTAAACCAGGCAAAGGAATACAAGGGGAAACCAACGGCGATCGTTGCCCATTCAGTCAAGGGGAAAGGCGTTTCCTACATGGAAGACCAGGCTCAGTGGCATGGAAGCGCGCCTAAAAAAGAGCAGGCGGAACAGGCCCTGGCGGAACTGGACGAATACCTGAAAAGCCTTGAATAATTCATTTAGACTTATATGCACTGAAATTAAAAAAATGGAGGAATTTAATCATGGCAGATAAAATCGCCACTCGCGTGGCTTACGGTAATACCCTCGCTGAAATTGGAAGCAATGAAAATATAGTCGTTTTGGATGCGGATCTGTCCAAATCCACCCGAACGGATCTGTTCCAGAAAAAATACCCTGAACGGCACTTCAACATGGGTATCGCAGAAGGCAATATGATGGCTGTGGCGGCTGGACTGGCAAGCTGCGGGAAAACAGTGTTCGCAAGCACCTTTGCTATTTTTGCGGCAGGAAGGGCATATGATTCGGTGAGAAATTCCATCGGTTATCCGCATCTTAACGTAAAGATTGGGGCGACCCATGCGGGGATCACGGTGGGCGAAGACGGCGCATCCCATCAGGCTATTGAGGATATCGCGCTAATGCGGGCTATTCCGGGTATGACGGTTATCTGTCCGGCCGATGCCGTATCAACCGCAGCCCTTGTCAAACAGGCCGCTGAAATATACGGCCCTGTCTACTTAAGGCTCGGAAGGCTGGATGTACCAGTAATATATTCTTCAGATGCGCAGTTCAGCATCGGCAAAGGGGTAACCCTAAAGGAGGGAAATGATTTAACGATCATTGCCACAGGCTATATGGCGGAACCTGCGATGAGAGCCGCAGAAAGCCTGAAGGCAGAGGGAATCGATGCAAGGCTTATAGATATGCACACCATAAAACCCATAGACGAAGAGATTATAATTAAAGCCGCCAGGGAAACAGGAGCCATCCTCACCTGCGAGGAACACAACATCATGGGCGGCCTGGGAAGCGCCGTAGCGGAAGTGATCGTAAAGAACCATCCTGTTCCCATGGATATGGTGGGCATCATGGACGTATTCGGAAAATCGGGAAAACCCGCCGATCTTGTAAAAATGTATGGTCTTACACCCGAGAACATAGTTGAAAAAGCCAAATCGCTCATCGGCAGGAAATAGGACCGCCGGTTATTACGGCATTCAGGGGAGAAGCTTTTTCGGGCTTCTCCCTTTTTGGTTATGTCCAGGTTAACAAGGGACAGATTTATGCCGATATATGCTTTGACACTAAGCGATTGTTTTAGTAAGCGAATTCTTACTCAGGAATAACAATGATGTACAAAAGCGGGTGAAATAATGGATCTGGCAACGATTATCGGCTTGATCGGGGGTCTTGCCGTTGTTATTTTTGGAATGTACAGCGGTGGTGATGTTTCCGGTTATATAGACGTCAGCTCAATTATTGTGACTATGGGCGGCGGTATTTTTTCGACTGTTCTGGCCTTCCCCCTGTCTGAAACTATAAGAGCCTTGAAGGCAATTCCCCTGATATTTAAAGAACCTAAAACATCAGCCATGGATACCATACGAACATTGGTGGAACTTTCACAGAAAGCGAGAAGAGAAGGCCTTTTAGCTCTGGAATCAGCACAGGAAGACATTAAGGATGATTTTTTAAGAAAGGCCATGGAACTTGTTGTTGACGGTATCGAGGCCGAGATCGTAAAGACCACGATGCAGTTGGATATAGACAGTATGGCAGTAAGACACCAGAATGCCCAGGCATATTTTAAAGCCCTGGCAAACCAGTTTCCTGCCTGGGGCCTTATTGGAACGCTCCTGGGTCTCATCAACCTTTTGAGATCCCT
>DUSJ01000083.1 GCA_012842645.1 Clostridiaceae bacterium
ACAAGTCTCCCGGGGGACCTCCGCGCAGTCCGGACTCGCCTTCGCCTCTCAGGGAGATAGTCTGTCCCTCGTCAATTCCTGCCGGTATATTTATGCTTATCCTTTGATTTTTCGAAACTCTGCCTTTCCCGTGGCATGTCTCGCATGGATGGGTCACTACTTTTCCTTCGCCCTGACATACATCACAGGTTCTTACATTAACAAACTGGCCGAACGGCGTTGCCTGCGAATAACGTATCTGGCCTGTTCCACTGCAGCGCTTGCAGTTCTCCACGGATGTTCCCGGTCTGGCGCCTGTTCCTCCGCAGGTATTGCATGTCTGAAGCCTTGTAACCGGTATCTCCTTAGTTACACCGAATGCGGCTTCTTCAAATGTTATCTCGAGAGAGTATTGCAGATCCCTCCCTCGTATGGGTTCATTCCTTCTGCTCCTTGTACGCCCGAAACCTCCCATGAAGCTTTCAAAAAGATCGTCCAGACCTCCGAAACCGAATCCTTCGAACCCGCTGAAGCCGCCACCGCCGCCTGTCCCGTCAAAGGCTGCATGCCCGTAACGGTCATAAGCCGCTCTTTTCTGGTCATCGCTCAATACCTCGTAAGCCTCGTTTATTTCCTTGAACCTGGCCTCTGCTTCCTTGTCACCCGGGTTCATATCCGGATGATACTTCTTCGCAAGCTTCCTGTATGCCTTCTTTATCTCATCTGAGGATGCCTGTCTCGAGACGCCAAGCACCTCATAGTAATCTTTTTTCGACGCCAAGATAAACCCTCCGAACAAGCATATATAATACAAGCGCAAAACGGTAAATGCCCTTTTTTATAACGGGCATATACCGTTTTTGCGCAGTAACGACAGAAACGTGAACCTTAACTTACTTCTTGTCGTCTTCGTCCACTACTTTATAATCGGCATTATAAACATTATCCTGGGGGCCTCCGCCGGCAGCTCCTTCGGAACCAAAACCGGCTCCCGGATTGGGACCTCCCTGGGGATTATGCTGGTACAGCTTCTGGGAGATGCTGTAGAACTTCTGGGTAAGCTCTTCCGTTGCACGCTTGATAGCAGCGATATCAGTGCCTTTCAAGGCATCTTTCACTTTATTTATTTCCGCTTCGACGGCTGACTTGTCATCGGGACTCAGCTTGTCACCCATATCCTTCAGCGCTTTCTCCGCCTGGTATACCATTGAGTCAGCCTGGTTGCGGGTCTCAACCTCTTCTTTGCGCCTCTTGTCCTCGGCTGCGTATTTTTCAGCTTCCTTGACGGCTCTTTCGATCTCGGCCTCGCTTAAGTTGCTGCTTGCCGTGATGGTAATCTGCTGCTCGTTACCGGTACCCAGGTCCTTGGCGGACACATGGACTATACCGTTGGCATCGATATCGAAAGTAACCTCGATCTGCGGAACACCCCTGGGAGCAGGAGGAATGCCTGTAAGCTGGAAGTTTCCAAGGAGCTTGTTATATGCCGCTATTTCACGCTCGCCCTGGTAAACCTTTATATCAACGCTGGTCTGACCGTCCGCAGCGGTGGAGAATATCTGGCTTTTCTTTGTCGGTATGGTGGTATTCCTTTCAATGAGCTTCGTGAACACACCACCGAGTGTCTCGATACCAAGGGACAGCGGGGTAACGTCAAGGAGCAGCAGATCCTTGACTTCGCCTGAAAGCACCCCTGCCTGGATGGCAGCGCCTATGGCGACGCATTCATCGGGATTTATCCCCTTGAACGGTTCTTTGCCAAGGTATTTCTTAACTGCTTCCTGTACCGCCGGGATACGTGTGGATCCTCCGACGAGCAGGACCTTGTCTATGTCGTTCGGGGATAGTCCCGCGTCAGCCAAAGCCTGGCGGGTCGGTACCATGGTTTTTTCCACGAGATCGGCAGTAAGCTCGTCGAATTTAGCCCTTGTCAATGTCATGTCAAGATGCTTCGGTCCGGTAGCGTCAGCGGTAATGAACGGAAGGTTTATATTTGTCTGCGTAACGCTTGAAAGCTCTATCTTTGCCTTCTCCGCAGCCTCCTTGAGACGCTGCATGGCCATCTTGTCGTTTCTGAGATCTATGCCGTTTTCACGCCTGAAGTTTTCAGCCAGCCAGTCGATGATTCTCTGGTCAAAATCATCTCCGCCGAGCCTGTTGTTTCCGTTTGTAGCCAGAACTTCGAATACGCCGTCGCCTATTTCAAGGATGGATACGTCAAATGTGCCTCCGCCAAGGTCAAAAACGAGTATCTTCTGGTCAGTCTCCTTGTCAAGACCATAAGCCAGCGCAGCAGCGGTAGGCT
>DUSJ01000084.1 GCA_012842645.1 Clostridiaceae bacterium
TAATGAGATATCGGAACATAATTGAGGCCAGGTTTATTGAGAGACCCAACAGGTTTATTGCAAGGTGCGAACTTGAAGGCGAAGTTATAACAGCCCACGTTCGAAATACCGGAAGGCTTCGTGAGCTGTTTGTTCCCGGAGCTGCTGTTTTCCTGGAGAGATCTGAAAGCGGAAAACGCAAGACCGGATTTTCCGTAATTGCCATCGAAAAAGGAGACAGGCTGGTGAATATTGACAGCACTGTACCCAACAAGGTCTTCAGGGAAGCGGTCGAAAGCGGGCTGGAACTGCCCGGCCTTGACACGGTAAAACATGCAAGACCGGAACAGCGGTTTATCGATTCAAGATTTGATTTGTATATAGAAACTGAAAATAAGAAGGCGTTTGTGGAGGTAAAGGGCGTCACCCTTGAAGAAAACGGCGTGGCGCTCTTCCCGGATGCTCCAACGAAGCGCGGGGTTAAGCATCTTAAAGAGCTTGCCCTGGCAGCTGACAAAGGGTATGTAGCCTACGTTGTTTTTGTTGTCCAGATGAAAGGGGTGGAATGCTTTTTCCCCAATGTCAGGACCCACCCCGAATTCGGCGCTGAGCTTAAAAATGCTGCCGGGGCGGGAGTACATGTGCTCTGTTATGACTGTCACGTCGGCAGTGACTATATTTGTCTCGGCGATCCTGTCCCGGTCATTCTGTGATATGAGAATCCGCAGCCTGCCGAGTACTGTGAAGCAGCACTTCGGGCAGGCTTTTTGTTTGTATACCTGTATATTGCGCGCCCCTTTTGCTTAGAACGGTCTTTTTCTCACGGACCGCTCCTTTTCTTTCATATACTCATCGTTCGGTGGTCAATTCCTGAGAAGCGTTCCGAATTTTCCTCAGCGATAAACCTTGTATCCGCCTTTCGAAATCCGATCATGACATGGTTCAGCTTTGATGGGCGCGCAATGCACACGCACAGTCTTCCTGCTGTCCTCTTCGCAGGAAGTTTTTTTGAAGCAGAGGAGCCGTCCCCCTGCTTCAACTTGATCAACTTGACATAACGGAAATTATCAATTAAAATATCCATAACAAAAGAATAAACAGCATGTGGGAGCCGGTGGACCGGCTGAGAGGGGATTCATAATCCCGACCATAGGAACCTGATCTGGTTAGGACCAGCGGAGGGAATGCGCATTATAAAACAGTTTATATGCCGCCTCTGTGGGCGGTGTTTGTTTTATTAAAGCAAATACTAAAATACTCCATACATAAGATCCCATCAGGCTAATCAGCTCAGTGCTTTTTCCTGAGTCCAGCCGCAGTCCGGTTTCCGATCCCATAATGAAAGGAAGGTCAGAAAGTGGCAAACATAAACCTTAGTCTCCAGGTCATTCCCATGACATCGCCTGAACGGGTTTACCCTGTCGTGGACAAGGTCATTGAAATGATAGCCCGGAGCGGCGTCGAGTATGAAGTGGGTCCCATGGAAACAACTATGGAAGGAGACCTCGACACTTTGCTTGAGATCGTGAAAAAGGCTCAGGAAATATGCGTCCGGGAAGGAGCGTCGCGAGTCCTTTCAGTGGTCAAGATAGACTACAGCCCTGAAGGGGTGACCATCGATGAAAAAGTCGGAAAGTACAGGACAGCAGAATAAGCGCGGAAGGCTCAGGGATGGCATTGTTCCGGCCGTCATAATGACTTCCGTTGTGCTTCTCTGGCAGCTGACCGTTGGAATATTCGAGATCGAAACCTTCATACTGCCAGGCCCCGTTGATATTATCAGGGCTCTTTATTCTGAAAGGGCGCTGCTGCTTACCCATTCGCTTGTAACTTTGGGCGAGGCATTAGCCGGATTTGCAACAGCGGTGATCCTCGGAATTTGCTTTGGCCTGCTTATGGGATACTTCAGATGGGCAAGGGCGGCGTTATACCCGATATTCGTGGTATCCCAGACCATACCGCTTATCGTGCTGGCGCCCCTGTTCGCCATATGGTTCGGATTCGGTTTCCTTCCGAAGGTCATCATAGTAGTGCTTGTCTGTTTTTTCCCCGTTGCTGTCACCTTCACGCAGGACCTTCTGAAAATCGATGAAGACATGGAGTTTATCCTTAGGGTGATGGGAGCAGGAAGATGGAAAAGCTTCGTGCTTGCCAGGATACCGAGGGCGCTGCCGGGGCTGTTTTCCGGTCTGAAAATCGCCGCTACCTACAGCATCATGGGGGCGGTCATTTCAGAGTGGATAGGAGCGAAAGAAGGGCTGGGCATTTTCATGACCCGCGCCATGACCAGTTTCAGGACGGCGGCGCTTTTCGCGGACGTTGTTCTTATAGTTGTCCTAAGCCTTATTCTATACAAGCTTATAGAGCTGGTTGAGAAAAAGATACTGAACCATATTGATTTTGTATGAAAGAAAGGGATAAAGGATGAAACGGAAAAATGCAATGAGAATCGTATTATCAGTTATTTTGGCTTTTATTACGGTCTTCTCGGTCACGGCATGCTCGGCCGGAAAGAAAACAGGAGACCTTCAGAAAATCACTTTTGTCCTGGACTGGACACCCAACACCAACCATACCGGGATTTATGTCGCCAGGGACAAGGGATATTACAAAGAGCTCGGCCTTGATGTGGAAATCATACAGCCGCAGGAAGGGACCAGTGACACACTGGTAGCTTCGGGAACAGCCCAGTTCGGGATCAGCTACCAGGAAAGCGTTACCTATGCCAGGGCCTCAGGTGTTCCCATTGTTTCCATTGCCGCGGTTATTCAGCATAATACGTCGGGATTCGCATCCCTGAAGGAGAAAAATATCCTGTCGCCGAAGGATTTCGAAGGCAGGACATACGGCGGCTGGGGCTCTGAAACAGAAGCGGCCACCATCAGGTATCTAATGGACCAGGCAGGCGCTGATTTCTCGAAGGTTAAGATCATGACCATCGGCGATACGGATTTCTTCCAGGCAAGCTCTTCAGGCCAGATAGATTTTGCGTGGATATTCGAAGGATGGGCCGGCATTGAAGCGAAACTCAGGGGAATCGATATCAATTACATCGACCTGGGAAGCATTGCCCCCGTGTTCGACTACTATACCCCGGTGATCATTACCAATGAAAATATGATTAAAAACAGCAGGGATATCGTTGAATCATTCATGAAAGCGACCATAAAAGGATACGAATTTGCTATCGGCAACCCTGAAGAGGCTGCGGAAATATTGCTTGCCGCCGCGCCTGAGCTTGACAGGGACCTGGTAACAGAGAGCCAGAAATTCCTGTCGGAACGCTACAGGGATGACGCGGAAAAATGGGGACTGCAAAAACAGGAAGTCTGGCAGCGCTATACCGACTGGATGTATGATAACGGCTTCATACAGGATAAGATCGACGTTTCAAGGGCTTATACAAATGAGTTTATAAAATAGAAGGCGCTAACATGGAAAAGAAAATTATCATCTCCAATCTCAGCATGGTATACACGGGTCCTGAAGAAGATGACGGCAGCGGCCTGGGAGTTTTGTCCGGTGTAAGCTTCGAGGTTTACGACAACGAGTTCGTTTCGCTGCTCGGACCAAGCGGATGCGGAAAAAGCACGCTCCTGAGACTGATTGCAGGACTTGAACAGGATTATGAAGGCGAGATCCTTTTGTGCGGGGAGAATCCCAGGCACAAAAGGATCCCCGTTTGCTACATGCTTCAGAAGGATTGCCTTATGCCGTGGAGAACCATGCTCTCGAACGTCCTGCTGCCTATAGAAATAAGGAAGGGTGACCTGGAGAAGGCCTGCGAGGAAATAAAACCGCTTATCCAGGAGTTTGGACTGCAAGGCTTCGAGAATTACAAACCCAGGCAGCTTTCAGGCGGCATGAGGCAGAGAGCGGCACTATTACGAACATATCTCATGGACGGGGAGGTAATGCTCCTGGATGAACCCTTCGCTGCCCTGGACGAGATCACGAGAATGCAGATGCAGGACTGGCTGATCTCGGTCTGGGAAAAGCACAGGAAGACTGTCCTTTTTGTCACCCATGACATAGATGAGGCGATCTTTCTTTCGGACAGGGTTTTGGTTATGAGCGGCAGGCCCGGAACAGTGACAGGCTCGGTGCAAATAGACTTTGGACGTCCGAGAGTAAGGGACATGATACTGGCCCCCCGGTTTTCAGAATACAAGAAAGAGATCCTGGATCTCCTTGGCCGTACGAAAGCAGATCTGTGATGCCCGGCTTCAGAAATACTGGTTTAATCAGGCCTTTATGTGGGAAATAATAATTAATTTTTAAAAACCGTCAGCAAAGCGATACAACTTAAAAGTAAAAAAGGTGGAGGTAGACATGGATCTCAGACCCAAGTTTGAAAAGCTGATAAAACCATACGCGGGTCCTGTCACATTCGGCGAGATAGCCTATCAGCTGCTTAATCAAACGCTTGTTTATGCCGAGATCATGGACCTGGCCGAATAATCGGACTGGGCTCAATGCTGTCTGCCACATATAGTCAGTGAGGAATAAATGGGACAAAGGGCGGAAACCCGATCCGGTTTTCTCTCCGGGAACAGGACAAAAACACTGTCTCCTTATCCCATAAATGCAGGAGGGAGAATTATGCTGGAACTGCCGGAAGCTTATGTAGTGGCCAGCCAGATCAATGAACATCTTAAAGGCAAAAGGATTAAAAACGTTGTTGCTGCCCTGAGTCCCCACAAGTTTGCCTGGTATTACGGTGATCCTAATAAGTACAATGAACTGTTATACGGTAAAACCATAGACAAAGCGGTCAGTTACGGAGGCCTGGTAAATATTTTTGCCGGGGATTGCATGATCGTTTTAGGTGATGGCGCATCTCCGGTATTCCATGATAAAGGTGAGCCAAGACCTAAAAAGAATCAACTGCTGATAGAGTTCGAGGATTTTTCGGCATTGAGCGCGACGGTCCAGATGTATGGCGGCTTATGGTGCTTCAGGGATGGAGAATTCGATAATCCGTATTATATAATAGCCAAAGAAAAGCCTTCCCCGCTGACTGACAAATTCAGCCGGGAATACTTCCTGAATATCATGGGCGTGCCCGGAGCGGAAAGACTGAGCGCCAAGGCATTTCTTGCCACCGAGCAGAGAATCCCCGGGCTTGGCAACGGGGTGCTCCAGGATATACTGTTCAACAGCGGTATACACCCGAAAAGAAAGGTAATGACTTTTTCCGATACCGATAGAGAAAACCTTTTTTGGTCAATAAAAAACACCCTTTCAGAGATGGCGGAAAAGGGAGGAAGGGACACGGAAAAGACCTGTTCGGCTGTCCCGGCGGTTACAAAACCAGGTTAAGCAAAAACACAGTCGGCAAACCCTGCGAAAAATGCGGAACCATTATTGTAAAGGAAGCATATATGGGCGGAAGCATATATTATTGCCCGCAGTGCCAGAAATGACAAATAATCATTAACTGTTTTGAGTTTAGGTTGATTTAATATTAGTATGTTAAACAAGTAATCGAAAAGGAATTCAGGCAGAAAGACATTGTATTGTTTTGATGTTCTTACTTCTTAGAATATTACCTGACCGATGAAGTATAATTAAAAAGAGGTGATGAAGAATGTATGACAACAATTACGGAGATTACAACGCACGGACTTACGAGGAAGAATTTGCGTCCGTAAAAGGAATGAATGCGTATATATCCAGGGTTTTCGGCTGGATGTTCATAGGTCTGCTTGCATCAGGCGCTGTCGCTTACCTCGTATCGACTAATATGAATATAGTACGTTTCATCTTTGGGAACAGGATCCTGTTGTTCGGGCTCATGATAGCTGAAGTGGTGCTTGTGGCTGTCCTTTCGTCACGGATCACCAGGCTCAGTTACGGAGCGGCAGTAGGCATGTTCCTTGTATATGCCGCCCTGAACGGGATAACGTTGTCTGTGATATTCCTGGCCTTTTCGCAGCAGACTATAGCGACGGCATTCGTGGTTACGGCGGCAACCTTCGGAGCCATGTGCATATACGGGTATGTTACGAGGACTGACCTTACCCGGTTCAGGAACATTTTGCTCATGGGGCTCATCGGGCTGCTCATACTGTCGCTGGTTAACCTGTTCCTGAACAGCAGCAGAGTCGAATGGACCATATGCATAATCAGCCTGTTTGTTTTCCTTGGTCTTACCGCTTATGATATGCAGAAACTCAAGGCCTACTATTTCGGTTCCGAAGGAGACATGGTTCTGAGAAAGAACCTCGGTATAATAGGCGCACTAAGCATTTATCTCGATTTCATCAACCTGTTCCTGACCATACTGAGACTGGCGGACAGGAGAAAGTAAAACCTTATACTGAGTGTTATGGGGACGGAGATTTTCGCTCATTGGACTTACATTGCGAGGCGATGAGCGAAATACTCCGTCCTTTTTCGCACATGCCTACCCTTTACTCATTCGCTGCATTTTTGTTATGATAGTGATGCAGAATACCAGACAAGGATCTAAAATTCTTTGCATGACATAAAATGACGTAATAAGAAAGGGTTACAGAAAGTTGGAAACGAAAAAGTTCAGCAACAGGCTTATTGAAAATACACCCGAGTTCTGCGACTGGGTCGAGCAGGTAAGAAACCTTAATATGGCATATACCCTTGAAACAGGGAAGACAAGGAAGTTCAAGATCGACGTATTCGGCTGCCAGATGAACGAGCGTGATTCGGAAACCATTGCGGGCATGCTCACCGAAATGGGTTTTGAAGAAGTCTCCGGGACGGAACCTGCTGATATTATCGTATTCGTGACCTGCTGTGTCAGGGAAAATGCCGAGGAGCGCATATACGGGCATATTGGCGCCCTTACGGCCGAATGCGCGGAACATGGTTCCTTTATTGTCGCCTGCGGCTGCATGATGCAGCAGCCCCATGTCGTTGAAAAGATCAGGAACTCATACCATAATGTGAAAATCGTGTTCGGAACCCATAATATCCATACCTTTCCCGAGCTTCTGCACCGCTACCTCACAACGAGGAAAAAGGTTTTCTCGGTTTGGGAGAAAGAAAACAGGATAATCGAGGATCTTCCCGTAAAGCGTGCCGAGAAGCACAAGGCATGGGTCAATATCATATTTGGCTGCAATAATTTCTGCTCCTACTGCATTGTTCCCCATGTAAGGGGCAGGGAAAGAAGCAGGAGCATGGACGATATACTGGCAGAAATAAAAGCCCTTGCTGAAGACGGCTGCAAAGAGGTAACTCTCCTTGGCCAGAATGTCAATTCCTACGGCAACGATCTTGGAGAAAAAGACCTGTTTGCAAGGCTCCTTTATGCCATAGAGGACATTGACGGGATAAAAAGGGTAAGGTTCATGACCTCACATCCCAAGGACCTTTCGGACAGCCTGATAGATGCCATGAAAAACTGCAGCAAGGTATGCAACCATCTCCATCTGCCACTCCAGTCGGGAAGCACACGAATACTTGAAAAAATGAACCGTAAATATACGAAGGAACATTACCTGTCGCTGGTGGAGAAAATCAGGAAAGCCGTACCCGATATCGCTCTTACTACGGACATCATCGTAGGGTTTCCCGGGGAGACCGAGGAAGATTTCGGTGACACGCTGGATGTTGTAAGGAAGGTAAGATTCGACGCGGCGTTCATGTTCATATACTCGCCCAGGAAAGGGACTCCCGCAGCCAAACTTGAGCAGGATATCCCTTCAGATATCATAAGCAGACGGTTCAAGGAGCTGGTGGACCTGCAGACTGCCATATCCACCGAGTTGGCCAAAAAGACCGAAGGTCAGATTCTTGAGGTCCTGGTGGACGGACCCAGCAAGCAGAATCCAGGTGTGCTTTCGGGGCGTACCAGGACAAACCGCCTGGTCAATTTCAGGGCAGAGTGGATCGAAAAAGGCGACTTCGCGGAGGTGGAGATAATCCGCGCGGGAGCCTTCTGGCTTGAAGGCAGGGGGGTCAGGAAAATTGGCTAAGCTTACACCCATGATGCAGCAATACATGGAGATAAAGGAACGGTACAGGGATTGTATCCTGATGTTCCGGCTGGGCGACTTTTATGAAATGTTCTTTGAAGATGCCGAGACCGCGTCCAGGGAGCTTGAGATCACGCTTACGGGTAGGGACTGCGGTCTCGAGGAACGGGCGCCTATGTGCGGAGTTCCCTACCATTCGGTCAACACTTACATAGCGCGCCTGCTGGCGAAAGGCTATAAGGTAGCGATTTGCGACCAGCTTGAAGACCCTGCCCTGGCAAAGGGGATAGTAAAGCGCGACGTGACCAGGGTCATAACCCCGGGCACTGTGACCGACCCTGCAATGCTTGACGAAAAGAAAAACAACTACCTCATGGCGGTATACTGCCAGCAGGTTTATTTCGGAATCGCCGTGGCCGATGTTTCGACAGGCGAGTTCTA